>CAMWSZ010000319.1 GCA_947177005.1 uncultured Clostridia bacterium
TTCTGTCCAGCTTGACATCCCGCCCGGACGGGTATAACCAACAGCAGCGCGGCCAAACACAGATTTGACTGCTTCGACTGTTTCCTCAACCGTCAGATTCCGATGGTATATTGCATAAATGTCCAGCTGCCTTTTCGTGAGCAGCTCATCTCTGAGCATTGCGTCAATTTCATCCTGCGTAATTCGTATAGCGGGTGACTGTTCCGGGACAGGCGGCTTACCCTGCGAATCAGGGACTTGTTCCAGATGGTCACTCCGGTACTTTTCCAATTCCTCCGGGGTGAGGTAGCTGCCCTCCTGAACCATCTGCCGAATCCGCTTCTCTACTCTGGCCCAGGTCACTTTTATCTCCGCGTTCGGCTGATAGCGCCGCATTTTCATTCCAGCAGAAGGGGAATAATCGACAAAACCGCCTGTGCCGTCTAAAAATGTATGGCTGTGACCGCTGGTGCCGTACTCTTTTTTGAGCGCCTGAACTGCATCCTTTGCAGTGATTTCCTGCTGATACATCGTATATACCCGCAGTTTTCCGCCTTGATGGGACGTGCCGTGCCGCAGTTCCGCGTCAATATCCGCCTGAGAGATAATAGAAGCAGAGGGCGCGTCTGCGCTCTCTGCTTCTTGTATAGCCGCTGTCTGCTCTTGCTGGGACGGGATTTGCGGGGGTATGAAACTTAGCTGTAAATCAGTTCCGACATGATAATTTCCTCCGCCTGGGCCTTGCAGCTGTTCATCAGTCCTACCCACGTCATCTGATCGCTGGCTTTCAACTGTTCCGTTGCGCCCGCCGCTTTCGCCAGCTGGGGCATCAGCAGTTCCAGACGGCTGTTCGCCGTGTCCTCGATCTCCAGCAGGTGGCTGAACAGGGTCCCGTCCATTACCAGGGTTCCCCACAGCACCGGTCGATGCTCCTTCAGATACCGCAGGCGCATCCTCCCGTACTTGCCCAGGTCTCTGTCCGGCTGTTCCGGCAGAGCCAGATTGGGAATCTGGTAATCTCCCACTTGGGTGTAAGTCAGATTGTTCTCCATATTCCAAACTCCTTCCCGCGCTTTTTTCACGCTCATACTGTTTGACTGTCCGCTCAATCTGCCGCAATACCTGTTCGCTGGACTGGCTGACCGCCATACCCAGGGCAGTCACGGTGCCGCGTGTGTTAAAATCAAATATACTTAGGAAATCCTCATGTTCAAAGTGATTTTCCGGTTCCAGTCCACAGCGGGACATCAGCGCATAGGTAATGCTGACAGCGGCGGCGTGATGGAACTCCGCACCGATGTTAAAGGCATCATACCCCTCTAAAAAGGAACCGTCAACTGTGTGGAGAATGTCATACTGATGGTCGTTCCAGTATTCGTATGCAAGCTGGGAAGCAATCTTTTCCAGCTGCTCCACAAGACCGTCCGTGCCGGATACCCCGAAGCGGGATTCCAGTGCCGCCGTTACTGCTTCCCGATGTTCCTCCCGGTACTTCCACAGGTTCGGGTTCAGGCCCCTGTCATCTATGCGGCCTGTATCGGAAACATCAAACACATAGCGGAGGACAGGTCTGCCCTGGCTGGTGTCGATCAGGGCGATCCCCTTCGAGCCTCGCCGGATATAACGGCGCATCCGCTGGTTCCAGAAGTCGTACTCCGCGCAGGCGGTAGCGTCGGGCCGCTGGGCATAGATCATCAGCTGCTCCGGGAACGGATATTTATAGAGCCGCCCCGCCGTGGCGAGGAAGTCCGTCCACGTCTGATAGCTGCCTGTAACCTGATGAACCGCGTTGTCGGCAATTTGAAAGGCTGCCTGGAGATTATTATTCGCCATAGGCAGAATCCTCCGGGTCAAAATCGGGAATCAGGTCGAGAGCGGCATACTGTTCATCGCCCATGCGCCGCAGCTTATCCAGGGCGCTGTTGGTGAGAGCCAGCAGCTCGGTCTCGTCCGGTTCCAGATAACGCCGCATCTCCTCCAGGGCGGCGATGGTTCCCGGACGGGTCCCGCTGCCGCTGTAGATGCAGACCAGATTCTTTTCCTCAAATGTCAGTTCGATCATAAATTATCGCTCCCTTTCCGCGCTCTTTTTCGGCGCTGATTTTTTGCGTTCCTGCTTGGGCAGCTTGGCATTCAGCTTTGTCAGGACGGATTTTTTCTCCCCGCGCTCACTGTGGACAGCATCGGCCAAATCCATAAGCGAAATGGGCTGACCGTTTCGCGCCTGCTGTTCCAACTCGGCAACGGTAGCCTTGGAACCATTGTTGATAATGCCGTCGATCATGCTCAGATCGTCCTCTACTGTCATTTCCGCATTTTTCAGAGGGTTTTCCGGTTTGATGAAGTCCGGCAGCTGCTGAAAACCAACGCTGTCGCAGTAATGACAAGATATCACACCATCCCGCTTGAGGGCAATGATGTCACTGACAGACATGGACGGGCGGTGGTAGTCTGCCGGATGGTGCAGGTTGAACTTTTCCCATAAATCATCCAAGGCTGTATTGATATTGGGGGCTGGTGGAAGGGGAGCGGTATAGACCAGATCGTAATTGGACCGGTCTGCCGACAATCCTTTCTCTTTCAGACGCTCCATGCTGATGTAGTGAAGGGGTATCTGCTCATCACCGTCTTTCACCTGATAAATGGCAAAGCAGTCTCCAGAATGGTTCAGGAAATCCTGTTCCCGTTTCTCCTGATGGTCCAATCTCTCCACGATAGCCTGATGAAAGGCGGGGCTGGTCTCCCATTCTTCGCGGGGAACGGCGAACAGGATACCTTCCGGTTGTTCCATCAGATCGTCCCGGTCAAAAACCATTTCCGGGTTCTCGCCGGTCTGTACAGCATATATGGTCATATCCTGATCCAGCAGTTCTGCCGCCCGTTCTCTGGACAGGGGCAGGAGATCACCGCCTGAGTATCCCAGCTCTGCCAGCTCGTTCCGTATCAGGGAGGTATCCGGCAACGGGTATTCGTCCAGCGTTGTGTCCAGAAAAATCTCATGCTTCTGAGAAAAATCTTCTTTCTCTGTCTGCGGCTCATTCAGCTGCAATGCGGTAAACCTTTCAAATTCCTCTTGGGTAAAATATCCCATTTTCAGCAGCTTGTCCTGAGTATACGGGATGTCGATGCCGGAGATTGCGTTAAAAACCCGCTCATTATCGGAAATATGAATCAAAGAATGGTCATTGTTGAGATAATGGCCGCGATTGTCGTAATGATCGCGTCTGCCCAGGTACACTTTATCGTCTGGCGCTACAAAGGCGTCCAGCTCCGCGCCGTCCTTTGTGGTATAACAGCTGATTCTCGCTGCGCTGACAGTAAAAAAATCATCCTGCTGGAGCGTCCCATTTTGCAGCTGTTCCAGTAATCCGGCGCACATGTCAGCCGTTCCCACAAAAAGCACAGGCCCCGGAATCAGCGTCTGCTCCTCTGTCATTTCATACGCCTGGATGAAATGCTGATCGTCTGCATTAACCTTTAGGGTATCTGTATCCATTTTATAGACATATTTCTGTTCTGGCGCGACGGGCGGTTCAAAACCGGGCTGGCGCATCTGGCGAAAAGTGATTGTCCCAGCTTCCAGACCGGCCAATACCCGCTGGCACTCGTCAGCAGTTCCTGAAAAAACGGCTGTATATGGGATGAGCTGGTCATCTTGCTTTGTATAGGCTTGGATAAAATTGCGGCCAGAAAAACTCCCATCCGCAAAATATGGCTCAATTTTGAATACCAGCGCGGCATCCCACTTGTCATTCAGCTTTTCCAGCCGTTCCCGCAGCTCGGAAAGGGCTGGTGACTGAACTTTTTCTTCGGTATCATCCAAAACATGGCGGAAGCTGTCGAAATGCCCCTCTTTCATATAGGATAAGAAGATACTTTCAGTTTCCGTCCGCGATTCATGAAAGAACGGATTGGGGACCTTTCCGGTCTCGTGCAGTTCGTTCAGACATGTGAAGAAGTCTGTAACATAATGTAAACTGACCTGCTCCCAATTTTCCAGCTCATCAGCCAGTGTGTTCATCCGTTCCGTCAGAGTTCTGGCTTTGATGAAGTCCGTATGCGCAGTAATATAGGCAAGAGGGTCACGAACACCATCAAAATAGCCGCTTTGCATTTCGGCCACGAGATCAGTGATGGACTGCTCCCTGGGGTCCGGGGTCCACGGATACTCCAAAACGCCTTCCTGATGAAGCTGGTCCATAAAATCGTATAGATCAGCGGCAAACTGCTCCGGGGTA
>CAMWSZ010000320.1 GCA_947177005.1 uncultured Clostridia bacterium
GTCCTTTTCGATGGCCTCAATTTCGGTGCCAAGTTCGAGAACCCGCCCAGACGCCGCCGACTTCTGTTCCCGCGCCACGGGGAGCTGCTTCTCCCGTTCCAGCCAATAACGAGAAGCGGCGATTTCCTGTTGCAGGCGGTTGTAGTTCGCGTTAATGGCGGCACAACCGGCAAGCTGGGCCTCGACCTCCGCTAACTCTGTACGGGCCTTTTTTGCTGTCTCCTGCGCACTGACCATTGACTGATCCAGCTCGGCCAGCCGCTCCTCGTAGGCTTGGAGTTCGTTGCGATTGGCGGCTAGGCTCTGGTATTCTCGCTCTGCGAGCGTGTACCGGCGCTGTTCAGCCCGTAGAGCGTCGATAGCCTCCGGGGAATATAAACAGTCGGCCAGAGCTTTACGCGCCATAGAAAGCGATTGTGCGGCGTTTTGCGAGTCCCGCTGATAGTTGCGCCGGAGCGCAGCTTCTTCCTCAAGGACGGCTGGCAGTTCCTCTTTCGCCTTGATCGCATCGGCGAGAAAACGGCAGCTTGCACGTTCCGCATCCGGGCACCCGCTGTTTTCCAGCAGAGCCACTTTATCTTGGAGACTTTTGAGGCGGAGAGTCAACTGTGCGTTCTGGAGGCCATAGCCGCTATCGATACGATGAGCCTCCTCCTCGGCTGCTGTAACCGCCTTTTCTCTGGCCTCATATTCCGGGACGATTGATTCCAGCGTTGCGATTCTGGCAATGATGTCCTCATACTCGGCGTGTTTGGCAAGCAGTTCCGTCTCCCGTGCGAGGGCCTGCCGCAGCGGGGTAATTTTGATCATTAAGAGGGTGCCGCTCCGGTCGTGCATTTGCGCTGCCGTGTAATCCGCCTGATTGATCGTGTCGATAAGCTGCCCCTTCCGGGAAATGAGGTTGTCATAGGCGGCTTTCCCCTTGATAAGCTCCTTTTCCTGCTCCAGCATGGAGTTATAAGCCGCTACGCCCGCTGTGATTTCGGCTTCCTGTGCAAGTACGGTATCCGCCGCTGTAATGATGCCGATTTGCGAGGTCTTAGACGCCTCTTTTGCGGCCTTTTGCCCTGTAAGGGAAGTGATCTTGCTGTTGAGCCGGAGGACACGTCCGGCGGCCTCAAGCTGTGTATTGAGCTTGACCTTGAGCTGTTCAACGGCCTTTGCCTTTTCCTGTGCCCCATTCTGATAAATGCCCCGGCTCATTTCTTTCTGCCGGATTTGGAGACGAAGTTCCTCAAGATCGGGCAGTCCTGCGGTGACGGTCTCAGCCTTGTCCGCCAGAGAACGGACAGTGCGGTTTGTATCGGTAGCCCTGCCTGCTGCAAGCTCCTCCATGCCCGTGTAGATGCCCAGCCCCAAAATGCTGCCAAGGATGTTCATGCGGGCCTCTTTGTCCGCTTGGAGGAACAGCCCGTATTGATCTTGCATGATGAGGGCGCAGGCTTTGAGGGTAAGACTGTCCATACCGATGATATTTTCAATTTCCTGCTGTGTGTCCCGCAGTTTCTCTTTCGACCTGTCCTCCCACTGGCCGTCCACCAACTCGGAGATATTGAGCGTTGCCTTGCCGGACTTCATGCGGGTGCGCGTGACGCGGTACGTGACCTCTCCCAGACGGAACGTAAACTTGATGCTGCCGCTCCGGGCCTCCGGGTCGTTGCAAATCCAGCCTGTCAAATCCCCCTCGCGGGGCTGCTCATAGAGTGCGTCCAGCATAGCATCCATAAACAGGGTGCTTTTGCCTGCGCCGTTGGAGCCGTTGATCGTACAGAAACGGATAGGGTCAAAATTGAAGGTTTCGTCCCGGTAGTTGCGGTAGTTGTGGACTTGGATTTCCTGCGGGACGAAAAGTCCGGTTCGGCGCTGCTGCGTGGCCTTTTCCGTGGCTTCGCTGATAAGGGGACGGGCCAGCTCTACCAGTTTCCCGATACGTTCCGGCTCTATGCCCTTCTCGGTGAGATATGAGACCAGATTGCCCTCCGGGGTGCTGTCCGCCTCCATGCTGCGGCGGTCAACGGTGATTGTGATTTTCTGCGGGGTGATTTCGGAGACGTAGAAAACCCCGTGATGGTAAAGGTAGTTTTGCAACGTCCCGTGGTTGAACGCCTTGTTATGCTCGTCGGTACAGTCGTACAGAACACGGACGATTTTTCCGGCCAATTTTTCCTCATAGGGTTTCAATGGTTCGGTGTTGAGCCAATCGCCCGTCATGGTCATGGCGGCGATATCCTCATCCTTGAGGCGGATAGTCAAATGCTGCCGGGTCGGGAGGGAGTGGAAGGTGGAGGTCACGAACCGGTCTTCGCCGATGCTGTGAATATAATAGCCCCGTTCCTGCCCCTCGTCGTTAAAATTGAGCTGTGAGACGGCTCCGCAGTAGAAGGTATTTTTGCAGCCGTCAAGCCGCTGGGGACGGTGGATGTGTCCGAAACACACGAGATCAAAGTCCGCCGCTGTCAGTATGGAGGGATAGACAACAGGCTCGAACTGCCCAAAAAAGGCTGTCTGTCCGCTTTCCATGTTGGCCCCGGTAATGGTAAAATGGGAAACCAGTACAGAGGGAAGATCGGGGTCACACTGGGCCTTGAGGCCGACAATCATGCTCTCAATAGCCTGTGTAAAGACCTCGTTTTCCTCATCGGAGGACAGACCGGGGTGTTTGGCCCGGTAGTAACCCCGGTCAAATCCGGGGATACAGGCGATACTTACCCATTCGCCGCTGCGCCCCTCGACGGGATACACGCCCGGCTCGGTGATAATCTGTACCCGGTCGTCATCCTCGAAGGTGGTCTCCAGCGTGGAGAACTGAGCCTCGCTGTCATGGTTCGGCGTACCCCGCATGACTGTAACCGGGCAGATGGCCGCCAGCTCACGGAGGAACTTCACCGCCGTCTGCTGCTCCTTGAGGCCCCGGTCGCTCCAGACCCGTGCTTGGTGGAAGATGTCGCCCGCGATAACCGCAATGTCCGGCTTCTCCTTGTGCGCTTCGGCAAGCATGGTGTCGAGGCAGTTGCAGATATCAAGAAAACGGAGGTTTTCGCCGTCCTGTTCCGGGCCGGGGAAGTTGCCCAGATGGAGGTCTCCGGTGTGTAAAATCTTAATCATTTGCGAGGCTCCTTTCTCTGGCAGTCCCGGCAGAGGGGCCGCCCATAGTAGCGCATAGAGTAGTCCGAAACGTTCGGGGCAATTTCAACCCCGCAGGCGGCGCAGTGCATTTCATCATAGCCGCCCTGCTGCTGATCGGACGGCGGAGGCGTCTGCTGCCGCTGGTAAGTCTGACGGGGCGGTTCCGGCGGGACTTCCTCATAAGCTTGGCTTGCAGTGATGGGCTTTCCGGGGGCCTCGTATTCCATGCCCTCCTCCACGTCGTCCTCAATAAAGATGGCTTTGCGGGTGTTCGGGTTGTGGCCTCCATAAAGCTCCTGCGCCGTCGTGAACATATGCCGGACGGCCTCCTGCTTGACCTGCTCATTGTTGAGGTTCGGGACAAGGTAGGCCACCACAAACGGCTTTTGAAGCTCCTGCATCGTGTAGGTACTCTTGATGTGCATAGCTGCGCGGAGCGCCCGGTTGATGGCCTTTGTCTCGCACATTTCAGAGCGGAACTTGAGAAATTCCTTGCGCTGTGCATCGCTCATGCCGTCGGTCACGTCCTGCACCAAGATTTCCTTGTGAGCGACAATCTCAATGCTTTCTCCGGTAAGCTGCGGGACGGAAATACGGGCCTCGAACTTCACGTCCTTGTTTCCGCAGGCTCCGCAGTTGACCGGACGGCCAATGCTGCGGTTGACCGCCGCGCATTTTTGGCAGGTAGACGGGATAATGGGGCGCGTCCCCAGAATCTTAATGCCGCTGGCCCGCATGAGCTTGTTAAGGCCCTTTTTTGTGAGGGCGTAGCCTGCCGGTGTTGCCGGGCGGTCTTTCCACGCGTTCTTGGCCTTTTCCTGCTCATAGATTTCCTTGTCGGCGAGGTTGGTGGAAATTTGCACCACGTTCATAACGGGGCGATGGATGTCCGCAATCTCCGCCACGGTCTGCATCGGGACGAGCAGGTTATACCGCTCTGCCGGGTACTGCTGCGTGATCGTGAGGGCGTTTCCGGCCCCCGTTGCCATGATTTCGTTTGCCATAAAAATTTAATCCTCCTATTGCATTTCTGCTCTGGCAGTGTTACAATAGGCTTTGGTGAGGGACGGCCTTGCGCTTTTGCGCGGGC
>CAMWSZ010000321.1 GCA_947177005.1 uncultured Clostridia bacterium
GTCTAATTGGTCAGGACGCCAGCCTCTCAAGCTGGAAACTGCCGGTTCGAGTCCGGCTGGCATCACCATATAGGGAGAGTGAACCTGGGAGGACCAGGGACCGCCTGCTAAGCGGATCGTGTCGGCTGCGGCATCAGATTCAAGTTCTGCGCTCTCCGCCATATGGAACCGCAGCTCAACAGGCAGAGCGTCTGGTTGAAGCCCAGAAGACGCTGGTTCGACCCCAGCCGGTTCCACCATATACGGGTCAGTATGCATAGCTGGTGATTGCAGCGGTCCGTAAAACCGTGACATCAGAAACACCGTTGGTTCGAGTCCAACCTGACCCACCAAAATACCTCCAAGATCATCGAGTCTTGGGGTATTTTTATAATTTGCGAAAGAGTTTTTTAAAATGTTTTTTGTGATTTACATACGCATACCACAGCTTCCGATGGACAGTATTCTCCATCACAGCTCGTCCAACTTGCCGCCGAACAGGGGTTGAATGTCCTCGCAATTACCGGCCACGACACTATGGATGGACTGGATGAGGGGATTGCCGCTGGAGTGTCATCGTAGGCATAAGCGCAACACCCGCAAAATTTTCCGAAGAATCACAAACGACTACGCCGGAAATTTAATCAACGATGACTACAACGATAACAGCGAAATATAACCCAACTGAGTGCCAGCTCTGCAAACGCAGGGCTGGCACTTTTCATGTCAATACAGAATTTTCTCAGCAAAACCCGAATTTTTTGACATTTTCCGCTCTTCCAGAATTCCTTCTTGACTTTCTATTTGCAGACTTTTTGTGATTTTTTTCAAAGGTTGATCAATCGTATACAAACCATCAACGAATTGTAAAAGACCAGTTATATTATATCCTGTCCTAATATCTTCAGGGACAGACAGCGGGAAACGCGCCAAGGAGGCTCTATCCGGGTTTGTATACACCGCCGTAAAATCTGAAATTTTTTGCTCCAGCACGAAACCTTCCACCGTTTTTTGCGACTATAGAGATAGTTCCAGAAAAAACGAAATAAGGAGTACATGTTATGAGGAAACTTTTAGCAAGCTGTTTAGCGGCACTGTGTTTGACATTGGCAGGGTGTGGCGGAGGCCATCAAGAAGAGCAGAACATCAAGCTGCCGGATCAGATGGATACACAGCAGGAAGTCCAAAGCAGCGGTTCGGACTTCCTGCCGCAGGCGGAAAAAACAGAAGCCCCTGCAGTTTCAGGGGATCAAGCGTTCTCTGGTCAGTTTACCGGTATATGGCGGGCACCTGACGCCCCGCAGTACACTGTGGATATCAGCAGCGGAAACGGAACCGGCTATACCATTGAGATCACATGCAGCGTCAGTTCTCAGGAAAATACCGTCTGGCAGCTGACCGGATTATACGATGATATCTGGGAAGGCATCGCGTATATTGGCACAAAATATAAGGACATCACCAGCGAAGGCGTGACTGTCGAACGGGTTTCCGTACCGGAGCGCGAAGAAATAACCGGGCTGCTCTACCTTGAGGAGTATGGAGTTCTCCATTGGCTCGACGAGTTTGACCATACAGGCGACAATCTGTATTTTGTAAAAGACTGACCTTTTCGCTGCATTGATTGCATGAACGCATTGCAGTAAAATGTATTTCACAAGAGACCTTTTCTGATTTATCATGGATGGAAGGATTCTTGTGCCTGAATCGAGAGGAGATGATCCGTTTGAACGACGCAGACATCGTAGACCTCTACTGGCGGCGCAGTGATGAGGCGGTTATAGAGACCCAGAAGAAATACGGCGGTTACTGCTATACCATTGCTTTCGGTTTCCTAAGAAATGTCCAGGATGCCGAGGAGTGTGTCAATGATACTTGGTTAAAGGCGTGGAACGCCATGCCGCAGAACCGTCCTGCCCGTCTGGCGCCCTTCATAGGCAAGATCACCCGCTCCTTAGCCTTTGACCGTTTTCGGGCCGGCCGGGCCAGGAAGCGGGGGGAAGGGGAACTGCCCTTGGTGCTGGACGAGCTGAAGGAGTGTATTCCATGCGTACCCAGCGCGGCCCAGATTGTAGAGGAGGTGGAACTGGAGCGGGCTGTAAACGAATTCCTGCATACCCTACCTGCCAGGGACTGCAATGTTTTTTTGCGCCGCTACTGGTATGCGGAGCCCTTGACGGATATAGCGAAACGGTATGGATTGAAGCTGAACACCGTGAAGACTGTTCTGTTCCGGACCCGCGGGAAACTGAAATCTTTTTTGGAAACGGAGGGATTTATCACATGAACGGTTCCTTAAACGAAGAGCGGCTTTTTCTTGCGGTCGGCGCTGCAGATCCGGAGCTTCTGGAGCGCAGCAGCCGCGCCCGTACCGCACCGGCGGTATGGAAATGGGGCCTTTTTGCCGCATGTATATGTTTGTTCTGTGCGGCCGGTTTGCTTGCGGTACGCCGTTTGTTTCCGGTTTCGCCGCCGGAAGGCAGAGAGATTCTCAGTTTTACCAATGGAGATGCGGGCGTCCTGCATTTGATGGATATTTGCTATGAAGAAACGGGGAGGGAAGAATTCTTTCTCTATATCAATGAGGAACGCTATTATGGTGCATGGGAGGATGGCAGCTATGTGATCCGTCCAATTACGCCCACTCCGGAGGGCCTGCCGGAGTGTGATCTCACAGTCTCCCACTGGGGGGACACCTCCATGAAAGAGACTGCGGAATTGATCCGGTCAAAAATGTCTGAAACCTACAGCATGGTTCTGCCCCCGGAGGAGTATGCAGGACAAATCACCCTTACGGCCTATAACGGCACAGAGTCTGGGGCGGAGTGGGACGCTGCCAATGTACGCATTACCGTGACGGACGACCAGGAGGGCGGCGTATTTACTCTCACCGCCCGGTTCTTTACCGAGGCCGCAGAGGGACTTGGCGCAGATTTTGCCGGTATGGCGGATACATTCCGCCCCATTCCCGCAGACAGCGTGGTTCCTGCCTGGCTGGAATCTCTGCGGGAGGCGCTGGATACCCTGCTGTCCGCCGCCTTTTCCAATAACTGGACAGAGGCTGAGAATCTGCTGGCCGGGGACGTCCGGATTTCCAGCTATCAGGAGGATGTATCAGATCAAGTAAGCATTTCTGCAGTGGATATTTCTCCAGACGGCGTTGAAGACCCTGCTGCCGCTGTAGTATCTGTACGGCACCGGCTGAGTGCGGAGGAAGCCTATGGGTATCTGATAATAGAGTTAAGTCAAATCAATGGTCAGTGGAAAGCGCGGCTCATTGAACTGGAACCTGCGGTCCCTGGATAATGAAGTGCCGTCAGAAATTCCGGTCACTTGAGCAATTAAGCAAATAAAGAAGCCGGAGGCTGTAATTTCCGCATTATTTATCAGGATTGTATTCCAGCGTATGCAGATCAATATACAATGCCCAGATCCAGTGAAATATGGGTCCGTTTCGATTTTTTGCTGGAATGCAGTGTTCTCACGGCGTCATCAGCATGGGGCATTCTATCCAGAGGGACGCTGTGTTTAAACGGGGAGCAAGGCACTCCGCGCCCCAGTGGAGGTGCGCATGGAACGTACCGTCCATGAGAATTTTTGCGCAAAAGTTCGCTATCGCTTCTGGCGCGGAAAAGACCTCCTGTTTCAACATACATTGACAAATACAGAATGCAGACTGGTAAGCGCATAACGGCGTTTTCTTTTGCGGACAAATTCGCGGAAGAAAACGCCGGACGCTATTTTGTAGAATTTTCGATAAATCTTCTTTGTATTGCATATAATTTAGTAACCTAATAAAAAAGGGAAAATCAAAGAGGAGAATATTTTATGGAAAATAAAAAGGTTGTTATCAGCTGCGGTCCCATTCCGGCCCGGCTGGATTCGGTAAAATTTCTGACAAACCGCTTCAAAGGCGGGCTTGCGTTTAAAACGGCAGATTTCCTTGCCAGGCAGGGCTTCCGACTGACCATTATAGTCTGGAAAGGAACGGAGATCCCGGCAAATTTCAATGGTAGCAATGTTGAGATTGTCCGGGTAGAGGATGTGTTTGACTATTACCGCTGGTTTGAGAACAACGCATCTGAATACGATGCCTGTATTATGGCTGCCGCTGTTGCCAACCTCACCCCCAGCCATCCCTATGAAGGGAAGTTTCCGTCTCATAACTACAAGGTGGGGGAGAAGTTCAACATTGAGTTTGAAATTGCGCCCCGTGCAATTGATGTTGTGA
>CAMWSZ010000322.1 GCA_947177005.1 uncultured Clostridia bacterium
GTATTGCTTTTTTTCCAGAAGTTCTTTCATTTCTTCTGCGTTTTTTAGATGTTCCATACGATTCCACCCACTTTCTTTGATGTATATGATGTTTCCCGGATTTTCAATCTTTCCAAAAAACACTGGGCAATCATCTACAGAAACTATCATATCACAATCTGAAGCAAATGGCAAAAGGATATTGCCTGTATTTTTTAAACCCTGCAAATCTTTCTCCTGAAACGTCCCGCCAACGGATGACAAACCGCATCTGACCGGGAGAAAATTTTCCGGTCAGACGCGGCAAAATAATGATCAGAATATCAATTAAACCGGTGAAACATTTAGCCTGTTTTTACGCCAGTCCTCCGCTATGTATTTCTCACTTTCCCAGCACGGCCCGCAGAGCCTCGCCGATATTTGCTGCTTCGATGATTTGCAGGTCCTGTATAGACCGCGTGTTTTGCTGCTGTTTTCCTCTTCTGCGCGGGATGACGCACTTTTTGAAGCCCAGCCGCTGCACCTCGCTCAGCCGCTGGTCCAGATTGTTCACCACACGCAGTTCCCCGGTCAGCCCCACCTCTCCTATCGCTGTCAGATCCGGGGCAATGGGCTTGTCCAGATAGCTGGAGGAAAGCGCCAGCACCGCCGCCAAATCCGCGGCGGGCTCGTCCAGCGTCAGACCGCCGATGATATTCAGATAGGCGTCGCAGGCCGATACCTTCAAGCCGCCCCGCTTCTCCAAAACCGCTAGCAGCATTGACGCACGGCCATAGTCGAAGCCGTTGCAGGAACGGCGGGCGCTGCCGTAGGGCGCGGGAGCCAGCAGAGCCTGGATCTCCGCCAGCACCGGACGCATCCCCTCCATGACGCATGTCACACAGGTGCCCGGCGCGCCGTCCGGACGCCCTGACAGAAGCATCTGCGACGGATTTTCAATTTCCGCCAGACCGTTGTTCTGCATCTCAAAGACGCCGATCTCATTGGTCGCGCCAAAACGGTTTTTTGCGGCCCGCAGAATCCGGCAGGCGCTGTGCTGTTCGCCCTCAAAATAGAGAACACAATCCACCATGTGCTCCAGCACCTTCGGCCCCGCAATGGACCCCTCCTTGTTAACATGTCCGATGACAAATACGGTGAGATCCTGACTTTTTGCCAGATTCATCAGGGACATGGTGCAGTCCTTCACCTGCGTAATGCTGCCCGGAGGACTGTCCAATGCGCCGTTGTACATCGTCTGGATGGAATCCATAATCAAAATATCCGGCTTCTCCTCCCCGACGCACTGGAGCACGTCCTCCAGACCGGTCTCTGACAGAACCAGCAGGCCACTGCCGGACACGCCCAGCCGCTGGGCACGTAATTTCAGCTGCCGCACCGATTCCTCGCCGGAGACGTACAGCACCTTGTTTTCACGGCACAGGCTGTTACAGATTTGCAGCAGCAGGGTCGATTTGCCCACGCCGGGCGCGCCGCCTACCAGAACCAGCGAGCCTTGGACCGCTCCGCCGCCCAAAACCCGGTCCAGCTCCCCCATGCCGGTAGAAAAGCGGATCTCTTCTTTGGTGTCAATTTCCGTCAGGGACAGCGCCCTCACAGAATGGAAGGCGGAATTCCCGCCGGAAGAACGGGCGGAGCGGTCCGGAAGATTCTGCTCAACGACCGTGTTCCAGGCCCCGCAGGCCGGACAGCGTCCCGCCCATTTTAAGGTCTCCCCGCCGCACTCCGTGCAGAAAAATACAGACTTCTTTTTTGCCATGACAAATACCTCTTCCTACATGCTTTTTTATATCATAGCACGGGTGTTTTTCTTTTGCAAGGCGGATTTATTCCAAACACGATAATACGGCGGAGAGAATTGTCACGGCAAGCCGGGTCTGATAGGCGTCCGTACACAGCAGTTCTGTCTCCTGCGGGTTGGACAGAAAACCACACTCCACCAAAATCCCCGGAACTTCAGCATACCGCAAAAGATAGATGTCATTTCCTGCCAGCTTGATTTCCTTTGGGCGGTCGTTGACGGCTGCATTCAGGGCGTCCTGTACCGCCTGGGCCAGCGGCTCGCTGCCGCTGTTATGAAATACCTGTGCGCCGCGGACGCTCCTGACCTCCGGCAGACTGTTCTGATGAATACTGACCAGAATGCTGTCCGGCAGACTATTGACCATTGCCACGCGGTTTTTCAGATCGGACGTCTTCCGCTCCCTTACCGTCCCCGCGTTTGGATCGTCCAGCGCAACGTCCTCGTACCGTGTCATAACGGTCTGCGCACCCACCAGCTTTGCCAGCGCCTCGATTCGGAGGCTTACCGCCAGATTGATCTGCGCCTCTACGGTGCCATCGCCGGCCAGCGCACCGCCGTCGAAACCGCCGTGCCCCGGGTCGATGACCAGCACGGGACGCTCCCGGTCTGGCATTGTCAGATTTTTCGACGTGTTTACTGCGCCGCCGCGCCACACAATCGCGGCAAATCCTCCAAAAAGCAGGAGCAATGTCAGAAGATACAGCGCGGTCCATTTCCTGAATGTGATAAACATGCCAACCACCCCCAAACACTCTATGCGCGGCGAACCGTCTTTATACGCACCCCTTCCACACCTGCGCATACAATGAACTGTGGACGCATCCTGTGTTCCGACATTCCTTGAAGGAGGAAGATTTTTTTGGAGAATGTGAATTCCAATGCCTGCGGCGTTATGGAGGGCTCGCTGCCCGGAAAATGCGCCAATCTGGCATTTCCTTATATTCCGATGCAGAACGTCAACGCACAGCGGTATGACGCCTCTGATGCGCTGGCTGCCGGCACTCTGTTTCCCGGTCTGAACCTGCCGTTTTTCAAGGCGGTCAAGAGCCGTATGAACACCGATAACAACGCCCTCTGCGAACTGATGGCGCTGGGTTTTGCGATCAATGAGCTGGGACTGTATCTGGACACCCACCAGAACGACCAAGAGGCCCTCAATCTCTATACAAGATATGTGGAGCTGTTCAACGACGGCAAAAAGCGGTATGAGGCAGCGTATGGACCCTTGCAGCAGAGCGCTGTCACCAATGCGGGTTACACCTGGCTCAACGATCCCTGGCCGTGGGACTATGAAGGAGGGCAGAAATAATGTTTGTGTATGAGAAGCGGTTACAGTACCCGGTCAAGATCAAAAACACAAACCCGAAGCTGGCGTCAGTTATTATCAGCCAGTACGGTGGACCAGACGGTGAGCTCGGCGCATCCCTCCGCTATCTGAGCCAGCGGTTTTCCATGCCCTATCCCGAACTGAAAGGTTTGTTGACTGATATAGGTACAGAGGAACTGGGACACTTGGAGATGGTCGGCACTATTGTCCACCAACTAACCCGCGACTTAACCGATGAGCAGATTCGAACCGCTGGCTTCGACGCCTACTTTGTCGACCATACCGCTGGCGTCTATCCAACCGCCGCCTCCGGCTTCCCCTATAACGCTGTAAGCATGGCTGCTAAAGGCGACTTGATTGCGGATTTGACGGAGGATCTAGCAGCAGAACAAAAGGCCCGCGTTACCTATGACAACATCCTGCGTCTAAGCGACGACCCGGATGTAAACGACGTCATCAAATTCCTGCGGCAGCGGGAAGTCGTCCATTTCCAGCGCTTCGGCGAAGGGCTACGTTTAGCAAAGGATCGTCTTGGCGAGAAAAATGTATACTATATGAATCCGTCTTTTGATCATTAAGCAGCAGCCAGCATTACGTCTTGAATCTTGATCTTATCCTCGGATAATGACAATGGACTCATGGCAGTACGCTGCCATGGGTCCATTTTTAAAGTATACACTTCTTCTCTATGAACGATAATGAGTGTTTTTTTTGATTTTGCAGGAAAATACCTATTACTCCATCCGGGCAAGAAACAGACTTCAAATTGTAAGCGTCAAATATCGCCCGAAAGGAGGTCCCTTGCCAGGAGAAACACTGGCAAGGGACAAAAAATATTATGCTTTGCAAACAAGCGGAGCATTCCATGGCAGCAGAAGCTGTGCTTGTTGTGGCTGAGCTAGATCCATCTCAGCAACAGAGGACATAAGTCATGCTAGTAGTCAGTAAAATCTAAAGATTGCACAATAGAGGACAGCGTACTAGTGGTATATCCGGTTAAGAATAAGACTTTACGAGAGCGGGCAAATTTGTTAAACTCTGTACAGTAAGAAGTATTGGAGGATACAAAAATGCC
>CAMWSZ010000323.1 GCA_947177005.1 uncultured Clostridia bacterium
GTGTGGAACAATGAGGGAGGGCAGATAAAAATGGGTACAAAGAATAGAGCTTTGTTTTTGTTCAGCAAGGGTGTGTCACACATTGGCACAAGACTGTTTACTTTCGCTTTAAGCTGGTACATCCTATCTCAAACAGGTTCCGGGTTGAGTTTCAGCATATCACTGCTTGTAAACTACCTGCCGCAAATTACTCTATCACTGTTTGTAGGAAACCTCAGCGACAAAACACATCACCCCAACCGCATCTTGGTTTTGTGTGATGTGGCAAGTGCTATTGTCTGCTGCCTGCCACTTCTCCATCTTGGTCTTGCATCAATATACTGCACCATCTTTTTGCTGTCTGCTATCTCGGCTGTTTTTAATAACGTTATTGACACACATCTCATCAATCTGGACGGGGTGGACAATGCTGAAATGCTGAAAAAGCTAACTTCGTCTGCGCAATTTATCACATCTGGGGTCAATATTGTCGCTCCGTCCATTGGCGGTATTCTGATACGTCTACTCCCTATTCAGATGTTTGCAGTCATTAACATTGGCTCGTTCCTGCTATCTGCCTTTGGGGAAATATGGCTTAAATATAGGCCACGCCGGACGGGAAACGATGCTCGGAACGTCGGGAGGGGTCAAAGGTACGGAAGGGCCGTGCTCTCTTATATGTTCGGACAGAAAAAGCTGCGGACGTTCTTCATTGCCGACAGTTTGGGCAACTCTTGTTTCAGCGCCGGTGTCAACGTGGCTCTGCCGCTCATCGTTACCACAACGCTGGGTATTTCCTCCAGCGGTTACGGTCTGATTTCAAGCAGCATTGCCATGGGGTCCGTGCTGTGTGCAATGTGGCGGGTAAGAGTTCCTAGTGATAGTCGGTTACAATATCCCTTTTTGCAGTTGGGGTTAATTGGATGCTGTATGCTGATTCTGGCACTGATGGCCTACCTGTCCTATCAAGGTGCTTGGGTCGTAGCGGTGCTCTGTGTTGTTATGCTCGCTGTGGGCTGGCTGTCGGTAGACATCAATATCAAAGCAAAGACAACAATACAGCTTTTCGTTGATCCAGACTATCTTGGCAAGGTATTGGGGATGTCCACATCAATATCATATATATTGATTCCCCTGTCATTAGTCGTTGCAGGAGCAATGTCTGAAATTTGGCCCTCTTTTGTTTTGCCAATGTCCAACGGAATCCTTTTAGTTATTATCCTTATCCTCTTGTGGTCGATTGATTGCAAGACAGTGTAAGCTCCAATGATATTTTCTTTTTTCAACGGAATAAATGAAGTTATGCAGGAGGAAAATTTTATGGACATCAGTGTAACTACTAACCCCGGCAGAATCGACATCTCCGCCAAGGACATCTGCAATAGCCTTGGCGGAGATGTCTGAAGTAAGGAAGGATTAATGGCTTTTCAGCAGTCCATTGATAAGTTTAGAAGCTGTACTGCCTCGTGATTGGAGGTAGTACAGTTCCCTTTTTAAGGCTCAAATCTCATATTCCCCCTTGACAACAGCTTTAGAACTAGAATATTGACTTCATCATATTTTAATATTTTACATATTATTTACATATAATATAAGTGAACCTCGCCACCCTAAAGGATGGTGGATATTCCCTGTAATAGACAAAGAAAGGAATCCAATAGTATGAAATCCATAAAGAAAATCTTGGCCGGTGCCGCTTTCTTCCTTGCAATTTTGTGGGTTTGCATGAAAGTACTGTATGCTTTGTTTCCCATTATAATCCTTTTCAAATACATGGTAGTGTTTGTCGTTGGATGTGTAATGGGCACAGTCCTCTATCATATTTTGGGAAAAAGAACTTAAAAAACACAAACGCATACCAAAAGAGAAATATTCAAAAAGCAGGCTCTCATTAATTCTTAACAGAAGCCTGTTTTATAAATTTTTCTTCAAAAGCATATTATTTTGAAAATACTATAAAAAGGAAAAGACAAAAAATTAAAAATCTTAAAAGGAGAAGTCAAGATGCAAAAACTCATCCCTTTATCCGTTTGTCCAAACCATTGCGATGAGAATTTCACTGTAAACGCAGAATTATACGAAGATATGATTTTCGAAGAATACGGCGCAGAAGTTGATTTTTCTCAATTAGAGGCTGACGCTTTTGGACAGCCTATGGAATGGGAGTATTTCCTAAGAAAATCCAGCTTGGACGGATGCAGCGAGTGGAAATGCCAAAAATGCGGACGCAAACCGTATTTAGTAGACTGTATTTCCGTATGGATTCAGACAGAAAATATAGCCGGATGGCTTCTCATCCCCACAGAAGACGACGGGTATGTCTATTGGACAGAAAGAGATGACGGTAAGGACGTAAAGTCGATTTCGGCAGCGGGAACTTTAACGGGTGTTTTCTGGTATTTATTGCAGGGAACAAAATTCTATCCATTGAGGGGAGCCGAAACGATAGATATGTATGGAAGATTTGAAATACCGACCGGCTGGCCCGAATTGCGCCTGATTATGGACCCCGCCTGTGTTTAATGTGAAGGACAGGTAAGTCTGTTTTGAAATACCCCTATCATACAGAGAAGCCCCCGCCGAACCACCGGCTGGGGGCTTTCCTCATTGAAGCCTGATAAGTTTTTTATTGATGCTTACTTTAAAATCAAAAATTTTCATCGGAGCGGTTTCAAAAATAATCGTAATTTGATTATTTTCTATTTTTTCTATTTTACCTGATCCATATACCTTGTGAACAACAGCTGCGCCGGGTACATATCCCGTCGTATCTGTTGGCGCCTTATGCGTCTCGTTGCGGGTGAACCCGCGCATGGATTCGGTATATGCACTTTTGGGAAGAGCTGGCAGGGGAGGAGGCAGAAGGGGATCTTCCTCAAGACGAACTGGCTGATATTCTTCCTTTCGGATTGCACACTGCACTTCATCCACAAAGGACTGATCCCTCTTCTTTACGGCAAAGAGATACAGTTCTTTCTTCGCACGGGTCATCCCCACATAAAACAACCGCCGCTCCTCTTCGTAAAGCCGGATATTTTCCAAATCGGTCTCACTCTTAATTTGATTCGCTGGTGTAGCCGGAAATATGCCGTCAATTACATCCAGCAAATATACCGTATCATATTCAAGTCCTTTACTGGAATGAATCGTTGAAAAAATAAGCTTTGTTTCCGGATGGTTTTGGGGATTTCTCATAATATCGGCAAGCTCGCCTAACCGTCGGAGAAGCCCTTGTCCATCTTTCTCGTTCCGTCCAATCATGCGCAGAATTTCATACTTAGAAACATCAAAATGATTCTTTATAACATATTCCTTGTATCCAATCTTGTTCCAAATATCACTCAACACTTTTTCAGCCGAATTTTGCCTTGGAATAAAACTAAGATAAGATTGAATATTGTACAGTTTTCTTTGTGTCTGCTGACTTATCTCGTTTGAGAGGAGAAGTTCCGAAAGAATGGGGTTTCCTGTCTTTTGGCTTCGGCCGCAGGCGTATTTTGCTGCAGCTTTGGAGAGATAGCACCCCAATTTATAATAAATTCGTTCAAAAATCTCGCCGTTTGCCGGATCATATGCAAACCGAATAATATCGGAAACATCTGAAACGATGCGGTGTGTAAAAAATACCGCATCAGCAGCGCGAATATTGAACGGAACTTTTTGCCGTTCCAACAGATCGATGAGAGGAATAATACTCTCATTATTACGATAGAGAACGGCTGTCTCTTTCATGCAGCCTCTTGCAGTTTCAACAAGCTGAGAAATTTGCTCAGCCCGATTGCCCGCATTCAAAATCTGAACCGGAGCGCCATTTCCACAGGTCGCTTCGATGGTTTTATCATAGCGGAAACGATTTCTCTTAACGAAAACATTTGCCACATCAACCATTTCCTGCACCGACCGGTAATTCTTTTCCATCAGCAAAACCTTTGCGTTGGAATACATTTTTTCAAAATTAATCAAGGCTTCCGGATATGCGGCGCGAAAACCATAAATACTTTGATCTTCATCCCCAACCATGAAAACATTCTGGGTTTTTCTTGCCAGAAGCGCAATGATTTCGTGCTGGATTTTGGATGAGTCCTGAGACTCATCCACGCAAATATACCGAAACTGATTCTGAAAATAGCTGAGTACAGAAGGTGCAGCCCGCAAAATCCGGAATGCATA
>CAMWSZ010000324.1 GCA_947177005.1 uncultured Clostridia bacterium
GGGTTGGGAAATGTGGAGCTGTGCAGCGAGCTGGGACGCTTTATGCTGGGGCCCTACGGCTGTCTCGTAACCAGAGCGATCCATGAAAA
This sequence comes from uncultured Clostridia bacterium, assembly GCA_947177005.1. Taxonomy (GTDB): domain Bacteria; phylum Bacillota; class Clostridia; order Oscillospirales; family Oscillospiraceae; genus Pelethomonas. The sequence continues at coordinate 90 of CAMWSZ010000324.1, forward strand.
GCACATTTATAAAGAGTATATCGGCGTGGACGCCTGCGCCGCCGACCTGATGCGTCCCGCCGTTTACGGCGCGTATCACCATATTACCGTCATGGGCAAGGAGAAAGCCCCCTGCGACCATACCTATGATGTGACGGGCGCACTGTGCGAAAACTGCGACAAGTTCGCTGTGGACCGGAAACTGCCCAGAATCGACCGGGGCGACCTGCTGGTCATCCACGACACCGGCGCGCATGGTCACTGCATGGGCTACAACTATAACGGCAAGCTGCGTTCGGCGGAGCTGCTGCTGCATGAGGACGGTTCCGTGGAAATGATCCGGCGGGCGGAGACGGTGGACGACTATTTTGCAACGGTGATCTGGTGAGCCTGAGAGGAGGACGTTATGCTGGGTGTGTGTCTGCTGTTCGTGGGCATTGTGCTGATTAACAACGGAATTTGTACGCTCTGTCATGTGGACGGGAAGTCCGCCGCGGTGATGAATATCCTTACAGGCGGACTGTCTCTGTTCATCAATTTTGTGAATCTGGTGCAGGGAAACTACTACGCCGCCGGAACCGGCCTGCTGTTCTGCTTTACCTATTTGTTTGTGGCGTTCAGCAAGATTTTAAAGCTCAGTCCGGTGCCGTTCGCATGGTTCTCCGGATTCGTGGCGGTCAACGCGGTGATCTTCGGCACGGTGGAAGGAATTTTCGGAAACGCCGCGCTGGGGATCGTCCCGGACTGGCGCTGGGCCGCAATCTGGTATCTGTGGGCGGTTCTTTGGGGAACTGCGTTTGTGGAGGACGTTCTGGGCGTGAAGCTCGGGAAGTTTGTCCCCTGTTTGCAGGTTTTCGAGGGCGTCGTTACGGCCTGGATTCCTGCGGTGATGATGCTGTTGCAGATCTGGTAATATATGCGGTCCCGGAAACGCCGCGTATCACCAGAATCATTTGGATGGCTGAACAAAAAGGGAGCTGCCTCGCTTTGAGACAGCTCTCTTTTCTCAATAATCTTAATAAGCAATTCCCCAAATAATATCCGTAGTGCAGTCCTTGCCGCAGACCGGACATTTTCCGGCAGTTCCGGACTGCTTCAGCGGCATACACCGGGACGTCACGCCGGCCTGCTCCTTCATTGCCATCTCACAGGACAGTTCACCACACCATTTCGTATGGATAAACCCGCCGCCGGTACGGGAAGCTATTTCCTTCACCTGCTCAAGATTTTCGGCGGCAAAGGAGTTGTCCTCAAGGTTTTTCTTTGCCATTGCGAACATATTGTCGTGGATACTGTCCAGCAGCTTTTTGACGGCATCCTCCAGTCCGGTCAGAGGCACAAACGTCTTTTCACCGGTATCCCGGCGGGCGATGCAGCACTGTCCCTTCTCCATATCCTTCGGGCCGATCTCCACGCGCAGGGGTACGCCCCGCATTTCATATTCCGCAAACTTCCACCCGGGCGCTTTGTCGCTGGCGTCTATTTTGGTGCGGATTCCTGCGTCCGTCAGACGCTTCAGCAGATCACCGGCAGCGTCCAGAACGCCGGGCTTGTGCTGCGCAATGGGGATCACCACCGCCTGTACAGGCGCGATGCGGGGCGGGAGGACAAGTCCGTTGTCGTCGCCGTGCGTCATGATGATGCCGCCGATCAAACGTGTGGACACGCCCCAGCTGGTCTGATGCGGATAGTGGGGCTGGTTGTCGGTCCCGGTGAAGGTGATGTCAAAGGCACGGGCGAAGCCGTCGCCGAAGTAGTGGCTTGTACCGGCCTGCAATGCCTTTTTGTCGTGCATCATGCACTCCACGCAGTAGGTCTCCTCCGCGCCGTTGAATTTTTCCTTGTCCGTCTTGCGGCCCCGGGTCACGGGCATCGCCAGCACGTTCTCACAGAAATCCGCGTAGACATTCAGCATCCGGACCGTCTCCTCACGGGCCTCCTCCTCCGTGGCGTGCATGGTATGGCCCTCCTGCCAGAGAAATTCCCGGTGGCGCAGGAACGGACGGCTGGTTTTCTCCCAGCGCAGCACGCTGCACCACTGGTTGTACAGCTTGGGCAGGTCACGGTAGGAGTGGATGATGTTTTTATAGTGTTCGCAGAAAAGGGTCTCACTGGTGGGACGGATGCAGAAGCGTTCCTCCAGCTGCTCACTGCCGCCGGTTGTGACCCAGGCGCACTCGGGCGCGAAGCCCTCCACATGGTCCTTTTCCTTTTGCAGCAGGCTCTCGGGGATCAGCAGGGGGAGATACACATTTTCATGGCCCGTGGCCTTGAACTGACGGTCAAGCTCCTGCTGCATGTTTTCCCAGATAGCGTAGCCGTAGGGGCGGTAGATGAACATGCCCTTGATGCTGGAATAGTCGATCAATTCCGCTTTTTTGCAGACGTCCGTGAACCACTGGGCAAAATCTACGTCCCGGGAGGTAATGGCGTCCACCTGTCTTTTATCCTGTGCCATAGTTCCTTTGTCTCCTATATTATTAATATAATGTATTGGCCTTATATTCTACCCAAATTAGAGGGAGTTGTCAAGAAGCGTCTTAACAATACAACACACCGCATTTTGTCAATTTCCACTCTGCAAATTCCGCAAATTTTGGTGAAATAGTCCTTGACGTTGCTGGATGAGTGTGTTATAATGCAAAACTGCGTGGACAGATTCACGATATTTTTATGGAAAAATGGAGGAATGACCTTGCTGAAGGACCTGGGGACCAGAGAAAAGGTGATCGGCGCAAAACAGTCCCGCCGGGCCATTCGCTCCGGTCTCGCCGGAGAGGTGTTCCTGGCCAGCGACGCTGACCCCCATCTGACAGCACCCCTGCTGGAGCTGTGCCGTCAGACCCATACCCCCGTGACCGCCGGCTGCTCCATGCGGCAGCTGGGACAGGCGGCAGGCATTCAGGTCGGCGCCGCGGTGGTCACGCTGCTGCGTACCCCGGAAACACCGTAAACGTTTCCATAAACTTTGGTTTTTTCGGGATATTTTTTCTATATCCTGTAAAAAATATATTGGAACGCTTTCGCGTCCCGCTATCTTGAAAGAAAGGAGAAAACTATGCCTACTTTTAACCAGTTGGTTCGCAAGGGCCGCCAGCAGGCAAGCTATAAATCCAACAGCCCTGCCATGCAGTACGGCCTCAACACCCTGAAAAACAAGGAGACTGACCTGCCTTCCCCGCAAAAGCGCGGCGTATGCACCGCGGTGCGTACCCAGACCCCGAAAAAGCCAAACTCCGCCCTGCGGAAAATCGCCCGTGTGCGCCTCACCAACGGCTACGAGGTCACTGCCTATATTCCCGGCGTCGGCCACACCCTCCAGGAACACTCCGTGGTCATGATCCGCGGCGGCCGTGTCAAGGACCTGCCCGGCGTCCGCTACCACATCATCCGCGGTACGCTGGATACCCAGGGCGTGCAGGGCCGGATGCAGGCCCGCTCCAAGTACGGTACAAAACGGCCTAAGTCCAAATAACCGCCGCTCCCGTCAGCACTTTGCCGAACTGGTAGACATAGTTTTCGTTTTCGATAAACAACTGTCCCTCTTTGGCGCGCGCTGAACGCCGGGTCCTGAGATGCCCGGGAAATCCCGGGATGCCCGGAGAGTACCTATGATCTCATAAATTTTAATGAAGGAGGGAAGCATAGTGCCCAGAAGAGGTAATGTTCCCAAGAGAGAAATCTTGCCCGACCCTATGTATAACAGCATTCTGGTGACCCGCCTGGTCAACTCCATTATGCTGGACGGCAAAAAGGGCGTCGCACAGAAAATCGTCTATGGCGCGTTTGACATCGTGAAGGAGCAGACCCAGAAGGAGCCCCTGGAGGTCTTCAACACCGCTATGGACAACATTATGCCCAGCCTGGAGGTCAAGGCCCGCCGTGTGGGCGGCGCTACCTATCAGGTGCCTATGGACGTCCGCCCGGCCCGCCGGCAGACCCTGGGCCTCCGCTGGCTCACAAACTACGCCCGCGCACGCAGTGAGCGCACCATGGCCCAGCGGCTGGCTAACGAAATCATGGACGCAGCCAACAATACCGGCTCCGCCGTGAAAAAACGCGAAG
>CAMWSZ010000325.1 GCA_947177005.1 uncultured Clostridia bacterium
AGAACCTGGAAAAACTGTCCTCCGGCTACAAGATCAACCGCGCCGGTGACGACGCTGCCGGTCTGGCAATTTCCGAAAAAATGCGCGCTCAAATCACCGGTCTGGATGCTGCCCAGAAGAACGTCAAGGACGGCATCTCCCTCGTAAAGACGGCTGAGGGCGCAATGCAGGAAGTGCAGGACATGCTCAACCGCATGGACTACCTGGCAACCCAGTCCGCCAACGGTACTTACGACAACGAAGTTGACCGCGCCAACCTCCAGAAGGAAGTCGCTGCACTGAAAGAAGAAATCAACCGTATCGCGGATTCCGCCAACTTCAACGGCATCAAGCTCCTCGACGGTTCCCTGGCCGGAAAGGGCGGTGCCGGGTCTATCGATCTGGGCGACAACTGGACTGACGTTGCCGCTCCCACTGCCAGCGGTGCAAATGCTTCAGCAACTACTTTAGCTGGTGGCCTTGATCGTGTAGGCGACGCTACGCCGACTCAGACTGCCGCTAAAGGCAAGTATGAGCTGGATTTGAGCAACGCGTCCTGGACCTCCTCGGCAGCTAACGCTACTGTGGCGGTAACAATTGCCGGTCAAACTACCACTGTTACAGCGTCGGACAAGAACCTGAAAATTACTGGTGCTGATATTGCTGAGCAGTGGATAACGGATAACGTAACTGGCGGCAAGATTACTCTTGGAAACAAAGAGTTTAAGGTGACCCATGACGGCAACGGCAAATTGACCTTCACCGGCACAGACAACACGGAATTTGACGGCACTCAGGATGACCTGACATTCGAGGCTGCGGGTACTGATATTAAACTGGATGCCAGCCAAGATGCTAATAGAGCAGAGGGTGGTATGACAAGTGACGTTACAACCGGCGGCAACCAGGCTTGGAGCCAGGCTTTCAGTGAGCTGGAGCGTCCTGTTGACGCAACGAACCAGCTGGCTGCGCAGGCAAAGTTTACGATGGCTAATGCCGATGTTAAAGACGGCCTCACCATCAAGATCGGCGACGAAACTTACACCTTTGCCGTAGGCAAGGACAGCAAGTTCAAGAACAAAGAAGGCGTCATTGATTTGACAGACTACGAAGAAGGCGCGACCGATATTGAGAATGTTGCCGCTCTGCGCCTGTCCGGCGCCGCTAACGGCAACAGCGCTGCTTTCGTGGAAGCCGACAGTAACAGTGGTACAGTTTATATCACCGAAAAGGTTGGCGGCCTGGACCGCGATACGTGGGATGTTACCGGTAAGGTGATGAAGGGTGGCAAGGACGCGAGCTGGGCGAACAGCGACGGCGACAGCTTTGTACGGTTCGGCACCGCTGACCCCAGCATGTTTAAGGACGCCACCGGTTCCGCAGGCGGCCTGACCCTCCAGATCGGCGACACCGCTGACAGCTTCAACCAGATGAGCGTCATCATCGGCGACATGCACACAAAGGGCATGGGCATCGACGGCGTTGATATCGGCACCCAGGAGGGCGCACAGAAGGCGATTGAGACCATCCGCAACGCGATCAACTATGTTTCCGGCATCCGCGGCGATCTGGGCGCTGTTCAGAACCGTCTGGAGCACACCGGCAACAACTTGGCCGTGATGCAGGAGAACATCCAGGATGCAGAGTCCACCATCCGCGACACCGACGTCGCTTCCGAGATGATGAGCTATGTCAAGAACAACATTCTGGTTCAGTCCGCCCAGGCCATGCTGGCTCAGGCCAACCAGGTCCCGCAGGGCGTGCTCCAGCTGCTCGGCTAATTTCCGCGCTTCTCCGGCACAGCATATATCCTGTATCCAAACGATTCCGCGGGGGGCGGGCCTATACCCGTCCCCCTCTTTGTCTGCGTTGGAAAAAGATGCTTTTCAAAGCCTTTTTTTCAAGCACAGAATTAGAGAGGAGCATTTTCATGAGTGGCCGCAAAAAAATCGTGCTGTCCATTGGCATGATATTTAAAAATGAAAAGCGCTGTCTGGAACGGTGCCTGAAATCTCTCCAGCTTCTGCGGGCTGCGCTCCCCTGTGAGCTGGTAATGGCAGACACTGGCTCTGATGACGGCAGCCGGGAGGTAGCGGAGAAGTATGCTGATGTTTTCTTTGACTTTCCTTGGACAGGTGACTTTTCCGCCGCCCGAAACGCCGTAATGGACCGCTGCTCAGGAAAGTGGTTCTTTTCCCTTGACGCGGACGAGTGGTTGGATGAAGACATCAGTCAGCTTGTAAGTTTCCTCAAGGACAATAAAATAACAGAGGAGGCGGCAGGATTGACAGTCCGAAATTATCTTTTCCCGGAAAATCCTGCCTGTACAGACTTTGTCGCCGTCCGTATGCTGCGGTTGTCTTCGGGACTGCGCTATCAGGGAAGAATCCATGAATATTGGGCGCATGAAGATGGCAGCACGCTTTGCGTCCGGCTGCTGAAAAATGTTGTTCTGCATCATGACGGCTATGTTATGCTGAATGATGGCAGCGTGGAAGGGCAGGAAAAATTAAAACGGAACAGGCAGCTTTTGAAAAAGGAACTGGAGGAAAGACCGGAGGATTTAAAGCTGATTGTCCAATGTATAGAGAGCTGCGGCAGCGATTGGAATGCCCAACTGCCATATATTCGCCAGGGACTTGCTTTGCTGCCGGAAAAGAAAAAGGATGAAGCGGTTTACGGGGCAAATCTGCTGCGTTATGCAGTTCATGCTTCCTGCAAATTAGGTATGCCAGAATTTCCAGAGTGGCTTGCTTTGGCAGAGGAGCTGTTCCCGAATTCCATGTATACAATGGTGGATATTCAGTTTGATGCGGCTGAACACGCATGGCGGGAGATGAATTGCCCGGAACTGATTTGCCGGGGTAAGCGTTATATTTCTGGTGTTAAAAACTATCGTGCAGGACGGTTGTTCAACGTGAATGAAATGCTGCAAAGTCCTTTGCGGTATGCAGGGCTTTGCAGCGAGACTACACTGAGGATCTATGTCGCCCGAGCCCAGATTTATGAGGGACATCTGAAAGATGTATCGGAAACGCTGGGGACGCTGGATTATGACACCATGGATGAAGAACAGACGGCCAGCCTGACAGAAACGCTTTTACTGCTCCATAGTCTGAGTGAAGCGGATACCGCGCCTCTGCTACATACATTTTGGCGAGAGATTAGCAAACCGGTGCCTTCTACCGAAGAGGCAAACAGACGGCGCACCGGACTTTTATCCAAGGCCTCCATCTGGTTTACTCCAGATTGGATTGCCGGAGAAGAGGCCCGGATGGCCGGAGAGGCCGTCCGCGAACCAGACGGCTTTTGGCCCGGAGAGTGGGCGGCAATCAGCAGGAGAAGGATTTTCCGTCATGGATATACCTTGTTCAAACCGCTTTTAGGCGTATCTGCATTAGGGGCGTCCGCCGCCATTTTGGATACGCTGGACACACAGCGGATGACGGACATTATTGATGGTTTGGAGAATGTGGAGGAACTGTCCATACACGCTCTCGCACATGCCCTGCTCTGCGGGATGAAATTTCCGCTTCAGAACCATCCACTGAACATTGAACAGATGGACGCGCTGGCAGACCGGCTCACGGAAAGCGGGGAGACAATCTTTGCGCTGACGGCCATGATGGAAAGCGTGTCGGCAGAAGATGTTCAGGCGCTTTCTTGGGTGCGTGGACTGACGCTGGCTGCGGTCAGAAGCTGTAAATGGGATGATCCCGAACGGGGAATGGCATTAATCCGCTTATTTGTAGAGATAGAGCGTGTTTTTATCCCTCTTTGCTATTCCGAAGAAGCGCTGCTGGAGGAACGGATTTTTATGCTTCCTTCTATCCACCGTTTTGGATGGTACTGTGTGCAGGCGTTTCAGGCTTTGGACCACCGCAATACAGCTAAATATGTACACCTGCTGCGGAAGGGATTGATACTTTGTGAAAATATGCGGCCGGTGGCAGAGTTTTTGATGGAATACACGCCGGAGCTGCGGGTTACAAAGCCCTCTGACGAACTGCTGATCCTGGCGGAGCAGGTGCGGATTACACTGAGGGCTTTCTCGCCGGACGACCCGGCGGTGAAAAATTTGAAAAGCAGCCCGGCAGATCAGGAAGTATCGTATCTTTCTCTTATACACATAGCCGAG
>CAMWSZ010000326.1 GCA_947177005.1 uncultured Clostridia bacterium
CCATCGTCCGCATTGCAGGTCATGGGATCGGAGGCCCCACAGAGCATCATACTGCCACCCTCAAAGCTGGGATCGACCCCGCGTGCCATCTGCACCGCCTGGGCACTGGCGAGGAACATATGGTGCAGCCCCTGAAAACGCTGCTGGGGAAGATCCGGCTGTTCCATAAATGGCGTGGGGTTCTCCAGGTCGTTGAGGATGCCCTGGTTTAGCAAAGCGCCCATCGCAGTCGTGGAGCTGTTGATCTCGTTGAAGGTCAGCCAGTATTTCACCTTGCCCTTGTAGCGGGTAAAAATGGCACGGCAATAATTGAGATAATAATCAATCATTTCGCGGGAGGTCCAGGCGTTGCACTTTTTTGTCAGGCCAAAGGGAACCTCATAGTGGGAGATGGTAATAAGCGGTTCGATGCCGTATTTCAGGCATTCATCGATCACCTCTTCGTAATGTCTCAGCCCAGCCTCGTTCGGCTCCGTCTCGTCGCCGTTGGGGAAAATGCGTGTCCAGGCAATGGAGAAACGGTAGCACTTGAATCCCATTTCGGCAAAGAGGGCGATGTCCTCCTTGAAGCGGTGATAGTGGTCGATGGCCTCGCGGCTGGGATAGAATGTCCCTTCCTGAAGAACCGGCGTAATCATCTTGCTCTGACCAAACTTACCGCCGGTGCAGATATCGGAGCAGCTGATGCCTTTGCCGTCAACGTCCCATGCTCCCTCGCACTGGTTGGCGGCGGTCGCACCGCCCCAAAGGAAATCGGGTCTGAAATTTCTCACGGAAACCTCCTCCTTACTTGTTTTACAAATCATTGTACGTAACGACTTCTATCGAATTCTCATTCAGCCACCGGCGCGTTTCAGGAGCGATGGCCATGGCTACCTCTTTGGTGCGGGGGATTGTCAGCGATGAGGTCCGCAGGATCTCATCATCCAGATAACCGGGATGGCAGATGAACATACAGCAGCCTTCAGGACCATAGTCCCGGAGCGCAGCAGTCTTCAGGCTTTCAAAGGGATCGTAGTTGGGCAGCATACTGTCCATGGACATATAGAGGCTTGTACTGCGAAAACGGACAGGGCCATCCATCACAAAGGGAAGCAGCGGCAGGCCGTACCGTTCCGCTACGATTTCCAGTCCCTTGAAGAAATTAGGGCTTGCTACCGCATGACCCTCAAAGTAATGGGGCTGTTGACCGGTGAGTTCCACGAAACGCCGGTATTGCGCCTCAATTTCCAGAACCACCTCATCCAGAACCACAAAGTCTTCTCCACGTTTGGCCGCTTCCCGATAAGCCCGGCTGGGTTTCAGACTGCCGTCCTCCTGACAGATGCTGGGAATGCGGGCCGGATCGGTCAGGGGCCGGCCAACACAGATGTTGGTGTGTTGGCCGAGACAAACCTGCGAGTCTCTCAGAAGTTCCAGCCCGTGCCTTGCGGCGGGCATGTTAGGCATGAGTCCCACCGAGCGGATGATGCCATCAATGACCGATTTGGCAATGCCGTAATTGATGGCCTCAGTCCAACCCAGATCATCGGCTCGAATCAATATTTTTTTCATAATGTCCTCCATTAAAACCGCATAACCACGGTCTTTCCTGCCTCAACCGCTCCTGTTTCAAAGGTCACGTTCGGAAAATCATCGCTGTTGGTGAGCAGAAACACAGTGATGGGATCAAGTCCCTTGGAACGGATGAAGTCTGCGTCAAACTGGATAAGCTTGTCACCGGCTTTGACACGGTCGCCTTCCTTGACCAACAGCTTGAAACCCTGCCCGTTCAGGCTGACGGTGTCCAGACCTTCGTGGATGAGAAGTTCCGCCCCGTTGCTGAGAAGCAAGCCAACTGCGTGGCCGGAATCTTCTATGACAGAGGAAACCTCCGCGTCACAGGGAGCAATGATGATATTGCCGGAAGGGATGATGCCAACGCCGGTTCCCATAATGCCGGCGGAGAACACCTCGTCTTTGATCTCGCTGGAAGGGACCGCCGTGCCGGAAACGCAGGCTTTTACTTCTCCGGTAAAGACGGCAGATTCCGCAATCTGCACAACAGGCTCACTTTTTCCTGTTACAACAGGGTCGTTTTTATCAAAGCCAATCGCATAAGTGGCCACAGCCGCACCTAACATGGAAATAACACAGGCAATGATGCCATTAATTAAGTTGGCAGTACTTGCACCTGAAAAGCTGAGGACCATCAGGAAGTTTGTAGCGCCCATGGCGTACATATATGCATGTGTGATGCCCGCGTACAGCCCGCCAAGGGCGGCGCCAATCATAAGGGCAATGAGAGGACGCTTATATTTCAGGCCAATACCATAGAGTGCGGGTTCCGTCACACCGCCAACAACGCCGGAGATAAAATATCCGAGACTCAGCGTCTTTTCTTCCGGGTCCTTGATCCGCAGGAAAGCACCGAGAGCAAGGCCAAAGGTAGCCGCCGTCGCACAAAGGGCTGCGGGCCAGATCACGGTTTCGTATCCGGTAGTCATATAGATTTGCAGAACAGTAACGACCATGACGACGTGCATACCGGACAAGATCAGGAATTCCCAAAGAGCGGCAATCACTGCTACAGCGACAAATCCGCCCACATTACCAAAGGAGATGAGAGCAGCGGAGACATACTGGCCTGCAAACGCACCCAGGGGAGCCAGAGCGCACAGGGAAATGGGAAGCATGACCAGGATTGTCAAAAACGGGACAAAAATGGTAGAAAGAGCATCGGGAATAAATTTTTTGAAGAACTTTTCCACATAAGACATCGCCCATACGGAGAGGATGATAGGCAGCACCGATTGTGAATAGTCGTTCAGCATACTTGGAATGCCGAACACGGTAAAAGCCTCCCCTGATGCTGCTATGGCCATAAAGTCGGGGGCCAGCAGAATACCTCCCAGGAACATGCCCAGAATAGGAGATGTGCCGATCTTGGAGGCTGCCGTATAGCCGATGTAAATGGGGAGGAAATAGAAACCCGCATCATAAACAAAATCCAGCAGTTTATAAATGTCGCTTTCTACGCTGAACAGTCCCAGCAGATCCGGTCCCAAAATGGACAAAAGCGTCTTGAACATTGCAGCGCCGATCAGGATGGGGATCAGTGGCGTCAGAGAGCCGGCCAGATAGTTCAGAATGTTCATTCCCACTTTTTTAGGAGTCAGCTTCTCCTTGGGGGCATTGGCCCCGTCTTCTTCCGGCGCAGAGGCTTGGAAACCTCCCATAGCCAGAACCTCTTTGTACACCTTGGGGACATTTTGCCCGATGATGATCTGGTACTGTCCTCCGGACCGGGCCACACCCAGAACACCGCTGATTTTCTTAATGCTGTCATCGTTGGGGACGGTGTCGTCCTTCAGGTTAAAGCGCAGCCGGGTCATACAGTGCGTGACATGCGAGACGTTGCCGGAGCCTCCCACAGCGGCGAGAACATTTTCAGCAATTTTTTTGTTATCAGCCATAATAAACCTCCTTACACAGATACATGTTACCAACAAATTTCGCTTTTTCTATTTCGCTTGCAGAAATTTTCTGCTATAATACCAATAAGACCTCCTTTTTGATGATTGTTTGACAAATCCGTTTGATGATAGTAAAATAATACATCTATACTCATGAGATAACAATAGAAATATCCGAACAGAATACCGTCAATTTCCGACTTTATATTTGGAGGATGTTATGGATCGAAGCGAGCTGATTCAACAGTTTTATATCCTTACGGAAACGGAGCAGTATCGTAGACTCCATCCGGACGCCGGGCCAAGCTCTTATTATCAGTTTTTAGAAAAACACGGCTATCTGCAAAAGAATGGGGTCTATCATATACCCAGCATCTATTTTGCCTATCGAGACAGCAGAGAACCAGAGACGCTGTGGGACTGTATGGACATGAGCCCCTATCAATCCCTTTTTCGCATAAAAAAAGCGACTCGTTTTTCAAAAGAGCCGCTGATGTATGCAGACTTCCTCTGCATCCGTTATGTATATTCCGGTGAGGTACAGATCGAGACGCCGGCGACTGCGTTCACACTGCGAAAAAATGACATTCTTCTGATGAATGCGGGCTTTGTCTTGTCCCAGCATTTGCAGCACGAAGAGGACATT
>CAMWSZ010000327.1 GCA_947177005.1 uncultured Clostridia bacterium
ATTCGCGCCCGTCCCAATGCCGCCGCCGTTCGTGGGAAAGGTTCTCGGCCTTGCGCCTGCTTGCGTCCATATACTCGCCTACTTCGGCGCTGACTTCAACGGACACCATATGTCCATTGATTTTGATGGTGATCTCCATCCTGTTTTCCTCCGTTCAGATTTTGGGGTATCGCGGTCTGAACGGAGAAGGCGGGGAGCGGCACCGGGGTTGGTATCGATAGCCCGAAAATACAAAAGCACCCGGACGACACAAGGCCGTTCGAGTGCAGGTAACAACATTATGGGCCGTCAGGAAATGACGGTTTTCGCAAGTGTGGGTGGAGTGCGCCGCTACAGAGGTCAGGCTTTTTTTGATAGGCTACTTGGCGTTAAGCCTATGCTGCGCATAGAAATTCCTCCCAAACATTACGACAGATTTACAGCATCATACAAAATCACTGTTTGAGAAACATTTCCGTAATGTTTGAGAATGGTTAAACCGGACATTCTCCATCAGAGAACGCCCGGTCAGTCAGCCAAGTTGTTTATTTCATTAGTTCGTCTGCCAGTCTCATAATTTCAGGGGCCAGCTTTTCACGCTGCTTTTTTGTGATTCGGACATATAAGGGATAGGCGGCACAGATACCAATGATGCCCACGATGCCAATAATGATTCCAGGAATAAATAGAGTTTCATCCCATACCATTGTGCAGCACATTCCAAAACCCATAATCAAAGTGCTGGTAATTCCTACAATCAAAGCTGCTATCAATCCGGGTCTTGTCACGCTCTGATCCAGCCGATGCAACTGTGCCATTTTATCCTCCTCCTGGGTAGGAGGGGCATATTTATCTCGGATGCGTTTTACTTCCTCATGCTGTGCAGCGGAGTAGGTATAGGTAAAGGTTTCGTTTTTTTCTTCCATAGAAATTCGCTCCTTTCAGCGACGATATGATTTAAGCTGCTTGATACTCTTTGTTGATTTTACAATCATGTAAACCGCCATTCCCAGCACAATGATGCAGATACTACCCCCTGTGGCTCCCGTCATTGTTTTCCGAAAGGCCAGATCATCGTTACTACCAAACTGTGCCAGCATAGCGGTTTCCAGCGAGAGAATAGATACCATTGCCGCTACCAGGTTGACAGCCTTTGCCGCTGATAGAATAGGGCTTCCGTGTTTTCGGAACTTTACCACATTGATGATAGCGGTAATTACTGCATAGAAAGAATAAGCTGCCATCGCATAAATCAGCGTTCCCGGATACATATAGCCCCGATTCTGCCAAACCATAAAGCATACAATTCCCGCGAGAGCCAGATTCATCAGCAGTAAGACACCCCCGCATAGACGATACCGGCGCAGTTCGGTCATTCTGTCTAATTTGCGTCTGCGATAGAGCAGAGAAAACCGCATGACTGCCAACAACGCATAATAGACTGCCAGAGAAATAAACCATAGTGACCGATAGTAAATACCGGATGCCATTTTCATCACGATATAAAGCAGATTAACCGTAAAGCCTACATAGAGGGAAATCTCTGCCCGGAATATAGTATCCTCCATCAAGCGTCCGCCCAGTGGAGGTTTTTTTACACCCTGCCGGATGGGACGTACCATGCGAAACACCCCTGTCAGAAAAACAACCAGCCCATAGGCAGATGCTATATAGGACAAATAGGCCAGCGGTCCATCTATACCGTTTACCAGTACATAGCCAACCAACGCAAAAGTGAGGACCGCAATAAAAACAGTTCTGAGTGGCGGCAATACGCATATTTTTTTCAATGCCGTTTTAATCTGTTCCATATTCCGCTCTCCTGATTTTTACGGTAAAGCTGCTGCCTTTGCCGATTTTGCTGCTAACAGATATGTCTCCTTCCACAATGTCTACTACCCGCTTGACGAGGGCCAACCCTAAACCGTTGCCTTGGGTAGCATGGGAGGTGTCGCCCTGATAGAACTTCTCAAAGATGTGCGCACCTACCTCCGGGCTAATGCCGCAACCGGTATCGTTTACTTTCACGACAGCATATCCAGGTTCTGCCCGCAGACTAACGGAAACACAGCCACCGTTGGGCGTAAATTTCAGAGCATTGGAAAACAGATTGTTCCATACCAGCGATAGAAGTTCTGCGTCTGATTTTATCTGTATATCCTCCGCAAGATCGGTGTTGATCTCAATACTTTTCTCTTCCCAAATGTTCTCGAAGGCATAGCTGCTCTCCTAAGTTATAGACCGTTTTCGCTGGGTAAATCTGTTGATTTTCCAGCTTGTTCAATTTCAGTATGTTGGTAATCAGATTTGCCAACCGGCGGGAAGCATCTGTAACTGTCTTTGCATATTCCATCCGTCGTTATTCTGGTAAATCCGGCTGCTGGAGTAGGGTGCTGTAATTCTGAATGACAGACAGCGGCGTTTTCAACTCATGGGACACGTTGGAGATAAAATCTGTCCGCAGGGTTTCAATACCGGACAGTTCTTCTGCCATTCGATTAAAGGAGTGGATAATGCTGTTAAATCCATCCTGCCCGTCCAGGCTGAAAACTGGCTGGATTCGTACTGAAAAATTGCCCTCTGCTATTTTTCCAGCGGCATTTGCAATTTGTTGAACAGGTCTTGTCACCATGAACCACCGCCGTACACCATCTATGACTGTGCAGAACAGACTGATTAGCAGCACGTTCCCAAAGGTCAGCATAGCTGCTGTTTCGATCATCTCCTGGGTCAGCACTAGCCCCATATGCTTTTGTAAGATTTCCAAAAACAGGAGCATACAGCAGGTGACAACAAATGCGATCAATAGAAAAAACGCAAAGTATTGCCATAGAGCAATCAGCCAGCGTGATGCCCTATTTTGTTCCCGCTTCATTTCAGCACCGCCTTGTATCCCAGTCCTCGAACAGTAACGATTTCAAAATCATCACAGGCAGAGAGCTTATCCCGCAGTTTTGTCATGTAGACATCTACGGCCCTGGGTGCGGTAGACGTGTCCACATCCCAAAATTCATCCATCAACTGCGTCCGGGTAAAAGCCTTTTTCGGATAGGACAGCAACTTATAGAGAATATTAAACTCCCGATGGGTAAGAGAGATTTCTTCACCCTTGAGATAGGCTGTGCGTTCATCGGCGTCCAGTACCAGATCGCCAATCTCAAGACGATGGCTGCTGGCAATTTTGGCCCGTCGCAGAAGCGCACCAATACGGAGAAACAGTTCGTCCAGATCAATTGGCTTTACCATGTAATCATCAATGCCCACTCGATAACCACGCTGCTTGGATGCAAAATCGTCCCGTGCTGTCATAAACAGAATAGGAATATTTTCGTCCAGTTCCCGCACCGTTTGGGCAAATTCAAACCCATCAATTCCAGGCATCATAATGTCGGATACAATCAAATCAAATGTTTCAGCGTACATCGTATCATAGGCATAGCTGGCGTTCAGACAGCCAGACACATCATAGCCGCTTTGATGGAGAAAGGCGCAAACGGAGCGGTTTAATTCTTGATCGTCCTCGACAACTAATATTTTGAACATGGGCAATCCTCCATAAATTGTTTTGACCAGTCTACCATAGAATTGTTAAAGTTTTGTTTACGCTTTTACTACCTGAACCATTTTTTGAAAATTTAGCCTGCGCCCTATGATGCGGCGCAGGCTAAATGACTTGTTTTACTGTTTCCCAGCGTGTTTGCTGTTCTCAATACGAGCCTTTTGCTCGGCAGCACGCTTTTCAGCATCCGCCTTGGCTTGTTCCTCACGGGCAGTCTGCTCTGTTGCCAACCGCGCCTTGGCATCCTCAACTGTTTCGCCTTCGTGGGTCAAGAACCGGCTGACAAATTTATCCTCTACGCCTTTGTAGGCATCAACAATCGTGCTTTCAATCTTCTTGTATCCTCCAACAACGCTATCCTCGATTTTTTGGAAACCGCCTGTGACACCTTCTGCGATTTCTTCGTTTACCTTTTTGAAGTCAGGCATATTTATTCCCTCCATGTTCAGTATATGCTTTTTTGTGCATGACTGTGGCAATCAATGCAACAAGTCCGGTGACAGCGGCAATCGCCGCAGGGATAACAAACTTTTTCACACTGTCCACCTCATTTCAAGCC
>CAMWSZ010000328.1 GCA_947177005.1 uncultured Clostridia bacterium
CTGCTGTCGGTCCTCACCGCCCAGAATCCCCCCTCCAGCGGCACCGTGACCCTGGACGGCAAGCCGGTATGGGAGAACCGCGCCGCCTTGGAAAGCCTCTGCTTTGCCCGGGAATTGAATGCCACTGCGGAGAGCGGCCTGGCGGCCATGAAGGCAAAGGAGTATCTGCGCATCGCCGCGACGTACTATACCCGCTGGGACAAAGAGATGGAAAAACGGCTGACCGGACTTTTTCACCTGAACGTCAAAAAGAAACTGGGCAAGCTTTCAAAAGGGATGCTGTCCATGGTGACCATTATTGTCGCGCTCTGCTCCAAGGCCCCCTATACCCTCCTGGACGAACCGGTGGCGGGACTGGATGTGGTGGCCCGGGAGCAGTTCTACAAATTGCTGCTGGAGGAGTACGCCGCTGCCGGACGCACTTTTGTGATTTCCACCCATATCATTGAGGAAGCGGCCAACGTGCTGGAGGATATCGTCATTCTGCACGAGGGAAAAATTCTGGTGGAGGGCAATACACAGGAATTTGTGGACAGTGCCCGCTATGTCAGCGGGAAGGCCGGGGACGTGGACGCCGCCGTAAAGGGCCTTGACGTTCACCACACCGAGGTCATCGGACGCAGCAAGGGCGTGACCGTGTTCCTGAAGCCCGGGCAGGCGGTGGACGAGAGCTTTGACGTGTCCGTACAGCCGGTGAATTTGCAGCAGGCGTTTGTGGCGCTGTGCGGGGAGGAGGCGGCATCATGAGACGGAATCTGCGTTTCTGGACCCGGTATACCTGGGAATATGTAGGAGCGGAACTGGTGGTCGTAGGAATTTTCCTGTTGATCGGCTCGCTCAGCAACGACTGGATCTGGACGGAGGGCATCAGCGGCCTGCTGAGTTTTCTCGCGCTGCTCCCCTTCTATCTCATCATCGCGGCTGTGCTCATTGTTTTAATGACAGGCCCCGGCGTTCAGATACTCTATGTTCCCCTTTTGATCTCCTGCGGGGAACCGCGCAAAAATGTTTTCTGGGGACTGCAATACCACCGTTTCCTGATGATTGCTGCAACATCTCTCATCTGTGCTGCCGTTTGGCTGCTGGTCCCGGGAGAGATCTCCGACGCCGGCCGGCAATGTCTGCCGGTTATCGTGACATGCCTCCTGATTATTTCCTCTTTCGGAAACCTGATGGGAGCGGCCTATGTGCGCTGGAAATGGCTGGGCATTCTGGTCATCTTATTGCTGTCCGGCGGTTTCGGCTGCTTGATCAGTTGGCTGATCCTGTCTGAAGGATTCAATCTTTCGGACCTGTTGGGCACAGCGGAAAATTTATACGGTTTATCCCTGCCGTGGCAGATTGCCGCTGTGGCCGTCATATTGCTGGCGCTTGATCTGGCCGTGCTGTGGCTGACCCTGCGGCGGCGTGAAGTAAAGCTGTAAGGAGGATCGAAAAAAATGTCTGTTCCGCAATATTGGAAAGCAAACTGGGGAATCTTCCTGTTTCAGATTTGCTTTCAGACTGGATTTTTTGCCATTGGCCTGACAATCGTGCTGATTATCAACCAATTCTTTAATGAGGATATGGATTATGCCTGTCTCGGTACTATGATGGCGCTGTGCGGGATGTTTGCCAGCGTTGTCACATTGGCGAACAACGTCAACTTCCGGATGACAGTGCTGATGGGCCAGACACGGCGGTATTTCCTGCTGTGGCAGCCCCTCACAATGGCGCTGCTCACTTTGCTGGGCTGGCTGACGGCTTTCCTTCTGTACAGATTGGAATACCTGTTATATGGCATTCTGTATCCCGGCTTTACGGAAGGCATTCCGGTGGGGGAAGTTTTCAGGTGGTGGATCATCGCGCTGTTTGTGACGATTCTGCCTGTCTCCTGTCTGTTTCTCGGTGCGCTGCACGCAAAATTCGGCCAAAAAGGTTTTTTTGTGATATGGATGGCACTCTGCTTTGCCCCTATGACGCTGACCCATGCCGTTGACGGCTTTCAGTCTGGCCGGAACAACCTGCTGGCAAAACTGGGTGGACTGATTATGCTGCTTGTAGAATCCCTGACGCCGCTGATGTGGGCGGCCGTAGGCGCGGCCGCGCTGTTGGCGATGCTGGGTTTCAGCGTCTGGGTGTATCTCAAGGCGGAGGTGCGGATATAAAAGCGGAAGCGTCCCGGAACAATTCCGGGACGCTTCTTTTTTACGATACTTTCTTAAACGACAGGATTCGGATACCGGTGACATCAGTACCCAATTCCTCCGCCAGCACCGCGGATACCGCGGCGATGATCTCCTGTCTGTTTGGTTCCGGCGCGGCGGCGGGGGGCGGTGCGGGGACGGAGGGCTGTGTCTTGACAACCGGTTCCGGACCGCCGAGGCTCCTCACGATCTTGCCCATGACCACCGTCAGAAAGATGAGGCAGATCAACCCGATAAAGGTGACGCCCATGCCCATGATACAGACAAACAGGTTAGAAACATTCATGTAAATCCCTCCACAAGTTTGCTGAGCATATTCTAGCGGAGCAAGAAAAAAAGAGCAAGGGGCCAGCCCTCACTCTTGACAAGTTATTTACAAGCGGGAAAAAAGTCTTAGCGGTTCCCTTAACACCCGTCTGGAATCGTGACCGCCTCCCCTGCCCTCAGCGACGCCTGCACGTCAATGACCCGCTGGTTTCCGCTTCCGCGCCAGGGTAATCTCAGTGTCCGTTCCGCCAGAAGAAAGGGCCCGTCCACCAGTACATCCAGCTCTTGCAGCAGGGCTTTTTGTTCGCCGGAACCATGGTCCCTGAGATGTTCAAAGGTCCAGCCGGAATAGCTCCAGACATTCAAGCCGTGTGCATGGGCGGTCTGTGCCAGACGCAGGCAGTCCGCGGCCTGCGCAAACGGTTCGCCGCCGGAGAGGGTGAGGCCGTCGGTCATGGGATTTTTCAGCAGCTCCGCCGCAACCTCCTCCACGGTCATTTCCCGGCCTCCGGCGGGGTCATGGCTCTCCGGGTTGTGACACCCCGGGCAATTATGGGGACAGCCCTGTACGAAGCAGGAGAACCGAAATCCGGGGCCGTCAACAATGGAATCCTGTACCAGTCCGAAAATTCTCATAGCAAACCTCCAAAAGGGGAGCGGAGGCAAAGCCTCCGCCCGTCTGTATGATAGTATTATACTGCGTGTTTTACGCGGTCCGATTCCTCGGCGCTTTTTGCGTCGTTCCAGCGGTCCATTGTGCCCACCAGATAGCCGGTGATGCGGCGGATGCGCTCAAAGCCCACACGCCCCTCGCATTCCCGGCGGCCGCAGCCGGGGCAGTCGTCGTCGATGATGCCGGTGAAGCCGCAGCAGGGGTCACGGTCTACCGGGTGGTTGACGGAACCGTAGCCAATCCCGGCCTCCTTCATGCAGCGGATGACCTTCTCAAACGCGGCAAGATTTTTCATGGGGTCGCCGTCCATTTCCACGTAACTGATATGACCGGCGTTGGTCAGGGCATGATAGGGGGCCTCCAGCTTGATTTTTTCAAAGGCGCTGATTGGGTAATACACAGGGATATGAAAACTGTTCGTATAATAATCCCGGTCCGTTACGCCGGGGAGCTTCCCAAAGCGTTTGCGGTCGATCTTGACGAACCGTCCGGACAGTCCCTCCGCAGGGGTAGCCAGCAGGGAGAAATTCAGACCGGTGCGCTGGCTCTCGGCGTCCATTCTGGCGCGCATCCGGGCGATAATTTCCAGTCCCAGACGCTGGCTGCGTTCACTCTCGCCGTGGTGCTGGCCGGTCAGCGCGACGAGGGCCTCCGCCAGACCGATGAAGCCTACAGACAGCGTGCCGTGCTTGAGCACTTCCCGCACCTCGTCTGTCCAGCTCAGCTGTTCACTGTCCAGCCACACGCCCTGTCCCATTAAAAACGGGAAATTGTAGACCTTTTTCTGGGCCTGGATTTCAAAGCGTTCCAGCAGCTGGTCCACGCAAAGGTCCATTTTCCGGTCAAGGTCATCAAAGAAGGCGTCCAGATCACCCTTTGCCTTAATAGCGATTCTGGGCAGATTAATGGAGGTAAAGCTGAGGTTGCCGCGCTGGTTGCACTGCTGGCGGGAGGGGTCGTAGACATTGC
>CAMWSZ010000329.1 GCA_947177005.1 uncultured Clostridia bacterium
TGGGCGCAAGCCGCGTCCGGGACCTCTTTGAGGAGGCCAAGAAGGTGGCTCCGTCGGTGGTATTTATTGACGAGATCGACGCTGTGGGCCGTCAGCGCGGCGCGGGCCTGGGCGGCGGTCACGACGAGCGGGAGCAGACCCTCAACCAGCTGCTGGTGGAAATGGACGGCTTTTCCAATAATGAGGGCGTGGTGGTTCTGGCCGCTACCAACCGTGCGGATATTCTGGACCCCGCCCTGCTGCGTCCGGGACGCTTTGACCGGCAGGTGTTCGTCGGGCGTCCGGACAGCAAGGGCCGTGAGGAGATTCTCGGGGTCCATACCCGCAACAAGCCCCTTGCGGAAAACGTGGACCTGCATGTGCTGGCCCAAGGCACGTCCGGTTTTACGGGCGCGGATCTGGAAAATCTGGTGAATGAGGGCGCACTGCTGGCCGCACGGAAAAATCAGAAGTTTATTTCCATGGAGGATCTTCAGGAGGCGGTCATCAAGGTCCTCGCGGGACCGGAGAAGCGCAGCCGGGTCGTTCCCCAGCACGAACGGCGCCTGACCGCCTACCATGAGGCCGGTCACGCGGTCATGCACCACTGCCTGGCCAGTGTGGACCCGGTGCATCAGGTCACGATTGTCCCCCGCGGACAGGCCGGCGGCATGACCATTTCCCTGCCCGGGGAGGACCGGGGATATTACTCAAAGCGGTATATGGAGGAGGAAATCGCCGCGCTGCTGGGCGGACGGGTCGCCGAGGCCCTGTTCCTGGACGACATCTCCACAGGCGCGTCCAACGACATCCAGCGCGCCAGCGATATGGCCCGGAAAATGGTAATGGTCTACGGCATGAGCGACGCGCTGGGCCCTGTCAGCTTCGATTCCGGCCACGACGAGGTGTTTATCGGCCGCAGCATGACCCAGACTAAGGTCTACTCCGAGGAGGTGGCGGCGCGGATCGACGGGGAGGTCCGGCAGATCATCGACGCCGCGTACCGCCGCTGCGAGGCGGTGCTGGAAAAAAACCGCACCCAAATGGACGCGGTGGCGGCGTACCTGCTGGAGCATGAGACGATGTCCGGCGAGGATTTTTCCGCGGTAATGGGTTTCCCGAAAGCGGTGCCGGAGGAATAAGGAACGTACAAGGCTGCCGGAAACGAGATCCGGCAGCCTTGCGTTCAGTCTTCTGTTATGTAGTGTTCCTCCGCCTCACGGATTGCGTTTATGAGCAGATCTCCGGCTTTCCGGAGAACCGGATCACCAGGCGCATACTGTTCGAGAATCGAGAGGGCACGGTCGATCTGACCGACCAGCATCGCATATTCTTTTTTGTAATTCATAGACGTTTCCTCCATAAAAATTCGTCCATAGGATTAAGCTTCGGTGCGGCAGCCGGGGAAGAGAGCGGAACAATTTGACGGAATATCGGGAAAGACCTCGTTATCTGTCGCACTCTGTCGGGTAGTATAATCCTCAATATAGCGCGGATTTTGTCGAAACAAGTCGAGGAATCCAATTTTTTTTGCGAAACCACAAATTAGAGGATAAGATGCCGGGGTGGCCCCTACAAGATGTAGTAGTCTTTCTGAAACTCAAAAACCATGAAATAAACATAAGTTCCATTAAAAAGAATAATTTTGCGCACTTTTTCGTATGGATCCGAAAAAAATAAAATAATTTTTCGGGTCCCCGCCGGAAGAGGGACGGAACGGTTTCCGGGCGAAAAAGTTTCGGGGGATCAGGCGCGGCCCGGACCCGGCAGTCCTGCCGCGCCGGAACTTTTCTTATGTAAACACCCATTGCAGGAGCAGCAGGAGCACCAGCCCGGGGACGCCCAGCACGGACACGACCGCGGCGTTGAAGACGTTCACGCCCAGCGACAGGCCGGTCAGGGCGGTGGTGGCGTTGACCAGGATCAGCGAGCCAAGCCCCAGCAGCATGTTGAGCGCCGCCTTCCGGGCCAGACGCACAGGGGCGGAGAAGGCCCGTGCTGCCGCCGCCAGCAGCATCAGGCCCCCCAGTCCCAGCAGGAGAATGGTTCTCATGTCCATCTGGCCCTCCCGGCGCGGGCCTGCACGGCGGCACAGCATTCTGTCTCTTTGATTTTGCGTACCAGATAGTTCATCCGGGATTGCAGGGAACGGATCTCGAAGATACAGGCGTCGGTCAGTTCCGGGTCGGAGGTGTAGTCAAAGGCGGCGTAGGCGTGGCTCAGGGCGTCCTGCGTGTCCTGTAAGCTTGTCTTTAACTCAAGCAGCGCGGGGGTATCCGTCCGCCGGGACCGAATGGGGGAAATACGTTTCATGGGGATATCCCTCCTTTGCTCCCAATCTATGTAAAGTTTGGACAACTATTCCAATAAATATAACAGGCGGGGGAAATTTTTCCTCCGCCCGGAACGGAGGTATGGCATGGATCAGGCATATATGCGTCAGGCGCTGGCGCTGGCTGGCGAAGCGGCGGCTTTGGGGGAAGTCCCTGTCGGATGTGTGATCGTCCGGGGCGGCGAGATCGTAGGCCGGGGCCGCAACCGCCGGGAGGAAAAGCAGAGCACACTCTCCCACGCGGAAACCGAGGCAATTATGCAGGCCAACGAGACCCTGCACACATGGCGTCTGGACGGCTGCACTCTCTACGTGACCTTGGAGCCCTGTCCCATGTGCGCCGGGGCCATTCTGAACGCACGCATCTCCCGCGTCTGTTTCGGCGCAAGGGACCGCGTCATGGGGGCCTGCGGCGGGGTGATGAACCTCTTCATGGAGGATTACCCGAACCGTCCGGCCGTGGTTGGCGGCATTCTGGAGGAGGAGTGCGGCGCGGTGCTGAGCAGATTTTTCCGGGGCCTGCGGCCAAAATAATTGCAAATAGGGCAAAAAAACAGCCGGAGCGGAAAATCCGCATCCGGCAAAATTTTTCGGACATTATGCACGCAGTTGTTCGGGCATGATCTTAGCTTTGACCAGCACCTCCAGCAAAAGCATCCCCAGCACATAGCAGGCCAGCGCCTCGCCTGCCGCCACCGTAAAGGCGTTGAACGCAAACGCCGCCGGGAACGCCGTCCCGAAGCCCGTCTCCTGGAACGCCAGCAGCGCACCGATGATTACCCCGTTGCAGACAACGGGCGGCAGCGGGGCCAGCCATTTGTTTTTGCACCGGGCGGTCAGGAAAGCGGCCAGCAGCGTGGCCAGCGACCCGAAAATCAGATCCGGCAGGCCGTAGGGGCTGAGAAGATTGGTGACGATGCAGCCGGTGAACAGTCCCCAGGCGGTCACGGGACACAAAAAGGGCAGGACGGTCAGGGCTTCCGAGAAACGGCACTGGATGTAGCCGTAGGAGAGCCCGAAGATGTTGCTGAAGTAACTCATGGTCACATACAGCGCGCCGACAACGGCGGCAAGGGTGATTTGGCGGACGTTCATTGATTTCATGACAGAAAAACCTCCATTTTTTGTTTAGAGAACGGTCCTTTCCGGAGCCGCCAGCTCCGGCAGGCCGAACGAACGCCGGTATTTTTTCCGGCGCTTGGACTGGGTGTGGAAACCAGTCGGCGAGATTATACCACGGCGGAGGCGTTCTGTAAAGGGGCGGTTCTCCTCTTCCCTTTTCAGATAATGGTTGCAGAGACAGAACTCCGGCAGTTACACCAACCCATATTGACTTTGCTGGATGCCTATGATAATATTCAACCCAACAACACGAAATTTGACGGGAGAGACAGATATTCATGAATCATCTGAAATATAGAAATCTGACGGAAGATGACAAACGGCAGATTTGTGGCTGGAACTATGCTGGAGAGTATAAACTATACAATCTTCCGTCTTATGATGTAATGAAAGTGCAGCAGCAAGGTTTTATGAATCTCAGGCACGAGAAAAACTACTTTGCCTTTCTGGACGGTGATGTGCTTGTGGGATTTGCGAACATTTTAGAGAAAGATACAGAAGTTTTTATAGGCGTTGGTGTCAATCCTGTACTTTGCGGGAAATATTATGGCCGCAGGATGTTGGAGGAGGCATACCACATTTCAAAACGGTTATACCCCGAAAAACCGCTGTATCTTGAAGTGCGTACTTGGAACATGAGAGCTGTAAAGT
>CAMWSZ010000330.1 GCA_947177005.1 uncultured Clostridia bacterium
CCAGAATGCCCAACTCCACCACCATCACCAGAAATGCGGCGTACTGGTCCGGGGGCATATTGTTGGGGGCGAAATTTTCCGCCATAGCCAGAAGTTTATCATCGGGCAGCTTGTGGGCGGTATGGAGTTTATCCGACGCAGCGCCCTCCACGCCTGTCACCTTTCCGTCCTCGCGTTCCTCCTCATCCTCCACCATTTCAAAGGTGGTTTTCCCACCGCTCAGGGAGAGCAGATAGGTATGGAGTTCGGATGGCATATAGCCTGCCTTAAAGATTTCCTGGTCTGCGTTCATGCCCAGCTTCACGCCCACCGCCGCGCTGACACGGGGATCATTTCTGCCGGTGGCATTGTCGATGATTGCGCCCAGCAGCTTGATTTTCTCCTCTTCCTTGCGCAGTTCGTCTTTTTCTCTGGCGTTCTCAATGATGCCGCGCCGCAGATTGATCCAAAGCTCGCTGTTGATGTCCTTTGCCTGTTCCATTAGGCTCTTTGGACCGGATTCCGGCAGGCTGCCCAGTCCAAGCTTCTGCCGCATTGCGGAGATTGTGTCCGTAATTTCGGACAGGGCGTCCAGCTCTTCCTTCTGGGGGAGCTTTGTTTTCAGGGCTTGCAGGAGCTTTTGGAGATTGTTGCCGGCACTGGAGAGGGTATCGCCGGACTTGCCGAATCTGGCCTCCGCTTCCTCCTGGGTAAGATCAACCCATTGACCGTTCTCACCGCTGTTGCCCGAGACGTACATGCTCATATTGACGCCCTTCAGCTTTTCCCGGCTGGCCTCCGAAATTGCACCCAGATTCACCAGATCTTCCAGAAACGCTTTGTACTGTTCTCCGTCCATATTTTCCGGGTCGTACTGATTTGCGAGTTCTGTCATCTGCTCTTCCGTAAGGACATTGTGATGGTCCATATAGATGTATTCGGGGTTTTGCTCAAGGGCAGTTGTCAGCAGGGAAAGGAAGGCATTGCCCTGTGAATCGAACTGTTTAGGCAGGTTAGGCAAGCCGCTGTTGTTGATATTGGAGCCGGTTATATAGCTGCTGTTGATATCCATGCTATGGAATCACCTCGTTTCAAGTCTCAAAATTCATAGCGGGTAAGAAAGACCGCTTTCTTCCCACTATGCGCATGTGGGGAAATCGGGTATCTGCCTGCTATTCACTTTGAGCCGGGCCTCACCCCCTTTCAGGCGCACCGGATGCACTTTGCTTCGCACTGCAGCACCGGGATTTCGGCCCGGCAGCAGAGTCAGTCTATTACACACATCTATAATATGTAAACAGCAATTTTATGCGCCCTGCAAGGCGGCCATAGCGCGGGTGGTGGAGACGAACTCGTCGATCATGGCCTCCTCGCTCTTCTGGACCGCCTTATTATAGGATGTAAGCTTCTTTTCCCTGAGCTTTTCGATTGAGGAGGTGTCCTGCTTGGCGGCGACGACCTCCGCACGCTTCGCCTCTTCCTGTTTTTTCAGCTCCTCCAGGCGGATCAGAGCCTGTTGGATCTGCCGTTCCATGGCCCGCAGGTACTGCTCATACCGCATGGCATCCAAAATGGTGATGCCCTCCAGCTTCCGCTCGCCGAACTCGGCATCCAACTCGCGGTACTGCCATTCCAGGTCCTCCACATAGTCCTCCTGTTCCCGAACCTGCGCCATAATAATTCCGTGTTCGGTCTGGAGGGACTCAAGGACCTGCTGCTTATAGTCTAGCACAGTTTCAAGAGAAAAGCGAAACTTTTTCATCTAAACAGCCTTTCTTTTTTGTTAAGATTTTTACATCATGATTGTCCGGAGCTGATTCAGGCTCTCGTCGTAGGAGAACGCCTCGTTAATGCCTTGGGTAAGGAAACCGTTGATGGCGTCCATTTTTTTCAGTGCGTGGTCCAGCTTTGGGTTCGTACCGGCCTTATACGCGCCGATAGACACCAGGTCGGCGTTTTTCTCGTAGACGCCCATGACGTCGCGGAGTTTGGACGCCAGCTCCCGGTGTTCCGCAGACACGATCTCCACCATTAGACGGGAGATGCTTGCGCCGATATCGATAGCGGGGAAGTGGTTGCTGTTTGCCAGCTGCCGGGACAGGACGATATGTCCGTCCAGGATACCGCGGACGGTATCGGCAATCGGCTCATTGGTATCGTCGCCCTCCACCAGAACGGTGTAAACGCCGGTAATGGAACCCTTCTGGAAATTTCCGCTGCGTTCCAGCAGCTTAGGCATTTCGGCGTACATAGACGGCGTATAGCCTCTTGCCACGGGCGGCTCTCCGATAGCCAGCCCGATTTCCCGCTGCGCCATTGCGAAACGGGTGAGGGAGTCCATCATCAGCAGCACGTCATAGCCCTGATCCCGGAAATACTCCGCGATACTGGTAGCCACACTGGGGCATTTCATACGCAGCATAGCGGGCTGGTCGGAGGTGGCGACCACCAGAATTGACCGCCGCATTCCCTCCTCGCCCAAGTCTTTCTGCATAAACTCCAGCACCTCGCGACCGCGCTCACCTACTAGAGCGATGACATTGATATCGGCCTTGACGTTTTTGGCAATCATTCCCAGAAGTGTCGATTTCCCGACGCCAGACCCCGCAAAGATGCCTATTCTCTGGCCTTTCCCGATGGTCAGCAGGCTGTCGATAGCCTTGACGCCGAACTCCATTCGTTCCCGGATAGGGGGGCGGGACATCGGGTTGATGTATCCGGAATCAATGGCATAGGAGTCGCCTCTTTGAAAGGACTCTTTGCCGTCGATAGGCTGGCCCAGGGCATTGATGACCCGGCCCCGCAGAAACGGCCCTACCGGCAGCGTCAGCCGCTTACCGGTATTGCGGACGAAGTTGCCGGCGGAGATGCCGCTCATATTGGCGTAAGGCATGAGGAGAATGTGGTCGTTTTTAAACCCAACCACCTCCGCGGGGACCTGACCGCCGGACTCATTGCTGTAGATCCGGCAGATATCCCCGATAGCGGCCCGGCCGCCGGACGCTTCGATGGACATGCCCACGATGTTTTCAATTTTGCCTGTCCGGCTGAGCGTCTCCGCATTGCGGACAGTGGGGATCATCTCACGAAACATATCCATCCTTTCTCCATGCTGCCAAGCTACTGCGGGGGCCACATCTGCGCGCCCAGCTGTTCACGCAGGAGGTCCCGGATAGTGGACATCTGGGTAGAGACACTGGCGTCCACGATTTCCTCCGGCGTCTCAATAATGCAGGTGCCGTCCTCCTCATCGCCCATAGGGACGACCTTGATATGCTGGGAGAGACCTGCGAGGGTAGTAGTCAAAGCGGGCGAGATCTGGGTCACGCCTCTGGCGTCGCAGCCGGGGATATAGATATGCACCCATTCCTGCCGTTTCATGCGTTCAGTAGCGGTCTGAATCATGCGCACGATGACCTCACTGCTGCTGCGCAGGCTCACCCGCACCACCTTTTCGGCGACAGCGATACAGAGATCCAGCAATTCGTCCTGGGTTTGGCTGAGCATTTCGTCCCGGGCAATGGAGGCTTTTTCCAAGAAGACCTTCACATCCTCCTCCAGTCTCTGGGCCTGCGCCTCACGCTCCCGCGCGGCGTCCTCCATTGCCTTAGCGGTTCCCTCCGCGTATCCGGTCCGGTAGCCCTCGTCGCGGGCTCCGGCGCGGATGCTCTCTAACTCCTTCTCGGCCTCGGCCTGAGCGGCTTCTATGAGCTGATCGGCTTCCTCGCGGGCCTGTTTCAGAATCAGTTCCGCCTGCAGCTGTGCGTACTGTACAGGGGACCCGCCCGCTGCCGGCGGGGCAGCGGCGGGATTATCCTCCTCATCCGGCGCGTCAAAGGCCGCGTCGTTGGAGTCTTCGTAAGACTGGGGTGGGTTGTCCTCACCGCCCCACTGGGCGGGAATGGAGAAGGAATCGTCGTCCGAAGCCTCTGTGGGCTCGGGTTCGGCGGACGGCTCTTCCATAATGATGCTGTCGGTATCGGGGAAAATATAATCCTTCGCTTTGGGGTTGAGGAATCCCTTCAGTATATTACGCAATGATATCGTCCTTTCCGCCCTTCAGGATAACGATTTCGTTCTTCTCCTCCAGGTCGCGGATGACGCC
>CAMWSZ010000331.1 GCA_947177005.1 uncultured Clostridia bacterium
CGACAGCCCCAGGCTGAGCAAACTCATGGTCGGTCTGGGCTGGGATACCAACCGCTATGACGGCGGCTTTGACTTTGATCTGGACGCGGCGGCGTTCCTGCTCTCCGGCGGCGGCAAGGTGGCCAGCGACGCGGATTTCGTGTTTTACGGCAACCTCAAGCACGCCTCCGGCAGCGTGGTCCACACGGGCGACAACCTCACCGGCGAGGGCGACGGTGACGACGAGGTCATCAAAGTGGACCTCTCACTGGTACCGGCCTCCGTGGAAAAAATCGCCTTTACTGTGACAATCTATGACGCCGATGTTCGTAAGCAGAACTTCGGGCAGGTGGACAACGCCTATATCCGTATTGTGGACGACGTGACCCACGCGGAGCTGGTCCGTTTCGATCTGGGGGAGGACTTCTCCATTGAAACGGCGGTGGTTGTGGGCGAGCTGTACCGGTACAACGGAGAGTGGAAGTTCAACGCCATCGGCAGCGGCTTCCAGGGCGGCCTGCACGCCCTGTGCCTGAATTTCGGCGTCAACGTCTGAGCGGAGCAAAAGGAGGAACATTTATATGGCAGTCAATCTCTCCAAGGGTCAAAAGGTCGATTTGACAAAGGGCAATCCTGGTCTGAACAAGCTGCTGGTCGGCCTGGGCTGGGACGGCAACCGCTATGACGGCGGCTTCGAGTTCGATCTGGACGCGGCGGCGTTCCTGCTCTCCGGCGGCGGCAAGGTGGCCGGTGACGAGGATTTCGTGTTTTACGGCAACCTCAAGCACGTGTCGGGCGGCGTCGCCTGCACCGGCGACAACCGAACCGGCGCGGGCGACGGCGACGATGAGGTCATTATGGTCGATCTCTCCCTCGTACCCGCTTCCGTGGAAAAAATCGCTTTCACCGTGACCATTCATGAAGCCGATGTGCGCAAGCAGAATTTCGGACAGGTGGAAAACGCCTATATCCATATCATGGACGACGTGGCCCATACAGAGCTGATCCGTTTCGATCTGGGGGAGGATTTCTCCATTGAGACGGCGGTGGTCGTGGGCGAGCTGTACCGGAATAACGGAGAATGGAAGTTCAACGCCATTGGCAACGGCTTCCAGGGCGGCCTGCCCGCGCTGTGCCGCAATTTCGGCGTCAACGTCTGAGAAACGGCCAATGAAGTATGAGATTTTGCACGGAGACGCATTTCCGGTGGTACAGTGTGATCTCCAGTACGGGGAGTCCTTGAAAGCGGAGTCCGACGCGATGATCTCCATGTCCACAACGCTGGACCTCACCGGCAATATGGACCGGAATCTCCTGAGCGGACTGGCCAGGCGGTTTCTGGCGGGGGAGAGCTTCTTCTTCCAGACCATTGAGGCCGTCCGCGGTCCGGGACGGGTGCTGCTGGGCCATGCCGCGCCGGGCGGGATTCTGGACGTCGAATTGGACGGCAGCTACGGCCTGCGGGTGCAGAAGGACGGCTTTCTGGCCTCCACACCCGGTATTCAGGTGGATACGGCGGTCCAGAATCTGGCGCAGGGACTGTTTTCCCGGGAGGGACTGTTTGTCCTGAACCTTCGCGGACGGGGCCTGGTATTCCTCAGCAGCTTCGGCGCTATCCACGCCGTCAACCTGGAGCCGGGCGAGGAGGTCATCATTGACAACGGGCATCTGGTGGCGTGGCCGGACTATATGCAGTACCGAATCGAAAAGGCGTCCAACGGCTGGATCTCCAGCGTGATCTCAGGCGAATGCCTGGTCTGCCGGTTCACCGGCCCGGGCGTCGTCCTGATTCAGACCAGAAAGCCGGAGGCTTTCAGCAGCTGGCTTCAGGGGATGCTTCCGCCGTCGAGATCTTCATAAAAGGAAGGATTACAAAACTATGTCTGTGAATTTGCAAAAGGGCCAAAAGGTCGATCTGCGCAAGGAGGGCGGCGGTACGCTACGGCGCGTTATGGTGGGTCTCGGCTGGGACGAGGTCAAGCAGAAAAGAGGGCTTTTTGCCCCGAAACCCCAGGATATCGACTGCGATGCCTCCGCGTTTCTGTGCCAGAACGGACGGCTGACCGGGATTGCGGATATCGTTTATTACCACGCCCTCACCCACGCCAGCGGCGCTGTGCGTCATATGGGCGACAACCTGACCGGCGCGGGCGAGGGTGACGACGAGCAGATTATGGTAGATCTTTCGGCAGTGCCGGGGAACTATGACAGAATCGTGTTTGTTGTCAATATCTATCAGGCGTCCCAGCGCAAACAGCACTTCGGGATGATCGAAAATGCCTTTATCCGGATCAGCGACAGCGAGACCGGCAAGGAACTGTGCCGGTTTAATCTCTCGGAGAACTACGACGGCATGACGGCAATGGTTGTCGGTGAGATTTACCGGCGGGACCAGGGCTGGAAGTTTAACGCCGTCGGTCAGCCCACCAGAGACAATTCGTTAGACGAGCTTGCCAGACGCTTCGCATGACGGAGGAAAGCGGCTGCGTCAGGGCAGCGGCATACGGGCGGGGAGCGGTTCGGCTCTCCGCTTTGTTATGATTCCAATGATTTCATATAAGGAGGGTCACTATGAATATACAGCGGGGAATGCGGGACAAACTGGACAAATATATCCGGCCAGACCGGGAAATCGAGATTTTCATGGACGTATCCGGCGGAGCGGTCTATGATTACTGCTGCTTCGGCGTGGACGGCGCGGGAAAGCTGTCCGACGACCGGTACATGGTGTTTTATAATCAAACCCAGTCTCCGGAACGGGAGATTACCTTCGCGGCAAACGGACGGGGCGCACGCTTCACCGCCACGCTGGAACGGCTCCCGGCGGCGGTCCAAAAACTGGTGTTTACTGTCAGTATCGACGGCAGCGGCACTATGGGGGACATCGCGTCCCATACCGTATCGGTCCGGCAGGACGGGCAGGAGGCGCTGACGCTGCAATTGAACGGCGCGGATTTCCACAGCGAAAAGGCAATCATTTCCATTGAGCTGTACAAAAAAGACGTCTGGCGGTTCGGCGCGGTGGCCAGCGGCTTCAACGGCGGTTTGGGCGATCTGCTCCGCGCCTACGGCGGTGAAGAAACGGTAAAAGAAACGCCGCCGCCGGAGGAGGTCCCGAAAAAGGTGGAGCTGCGGAAGGGTCAAAAAGTCAATCTGCGCAAGAGCGGCAGCTCGCTGGGCGAGATCCTCATCAATCTGAACTGGAGCCAGCCAGCCAAACGCGGCGGCCTTTTCGCCCCGAAACCCCAAGCTATTGATTTGGATTTGGGCTGTCTGTTTGAACTGAAGAACGGGCAAAAGGGCTGTGTGCAGGCGTTGGGCAACGCCTTCGGCAACCTGAAAAATCCGCCCTATGTCGCCCTGGACGGCGACGACCGGAGCGGCGCAGTGGCGGGCGGCGAGAACCTGCGGGTGAACGGAGAAATGATTTCGCAGATTCAGCGTATCTTAGTATATACCTTCATCTATGAGGGCGCGGCCAACTGGCAAGAAGCAAAAGGAGTTGTCACCGTAAAATGCCCCGGCAGTCAGGAAATCATCGTGCGCATGGACGAGTACGGCTCCAATCTGGGCATGTGCGCCATTGCCATGCTGGAGAACTGCAATAACGAGACCTTCAGCGTGGAGAAGCTGGTCCGCTTTTTCCCCGCTCATCCGCAGATGGATGAGGCTTATCATTGGGGGATGCGCTGGGTCGCCGGAAAAAAATAAAGAGGCCGGTCAAGTGAGAAATGCGAGGTGCTGAATGAACAGGCTGCAAGAGGAATTCAACAGCCGGTCAGGCGATTTCTGCCTGCCGCCCGGAGAGTATGAAGGGCCGCTGGTCATCAGCCGTCCCTGCACGTTCGACGGCGGAATGAGCACGCTGTGGGCGGAGCACGGACCGGTCCTTACGGTCACATCCGGCGGCGTGACAATCAGAAATCTGCGCGTAGAAATCACGTCGGAGGAGCGGCGCACGGTCATTGAAACCCATTCGCCGGACACGGTCCTCGAACAGGTGGAGGTAAACGGCGACGTCTCCGGTTTCCCCGGCGAGGCGGAGGGCTGGAATCTCCCGCCCGTGATCTCGCTGGGCGAGTTTGCCGCCAACGAGGTCAATTCC
>CAMWSZ010000332.1 GCA_947177005.1 uncultured Clostridia bacterium
TTTCCTGGCTACATGAGTCCTTATTCTTGGTGGAGATAAGCGGGATCGAACCGCTGACCTCTTGAATGCCATTCTGCTATATGGTTAAAAAATTCGCATAACCACGGGGTTTTATCATACAGAATCACATATATCAAGATATTATGCTACAAAGGTAGCATAACTACGGCGTTTTTGCAGCGGGAAATTTGTTCGGATTTTGTTCTGAAAATAGCAAGCCAGACTACCAACAAATAATAAGAAAATTTAATGTCTGTTTACAAGAGTGTTGATACGAAGTTTTATCAGCAATGTTGTAAATGTGCATTAGAGTCAGACTTGAATCAGTACAAGTTTGACTCTTTCTTTTTCGAGCAAAAAAATGAGAGCATACCCGCAAAGGTATACTCTCAAATCATTTTACAGAAAGTCATGATTCTCCATACATTCATCATAGACCCGTTTGATGTTCCTGATTGCATGAACAGCTCTGTTATTCTGATACTCAGGATGTCCAGCACAATACTTCTCATAGCAGTCGATGTTAAAGAGAATTTCATTAAAATCCTCTTTTGTGTGCCGAACATTTCTCAATAACTCCGTGTTAAACCGGAGGATCTGCATCCGATGCAGGTCGGCATTGCGCTCATCATCCATACGAACATGGTCATCAATTGTTTTTCTGGTATCGGTCTGCATTTTCTCCATCTCGTCCAGCTTTTTGAGCACATCGCCGTTCAGAACTTTCCCCAATTCATGTCCGATGGCGGACCAGGGGTCTACATGGATCGGGGATAGCTGTACAATAGTCATAAGAACGACCAAAATACCGCCGGAACCCGCCACGATCTCTTGGATACTCATAAATTACTCACCTGCCTCTTGTCCTGCATTAGATGTGTTGATCCTTTTACTCATGTTACACAGAGTATCAACAAGTTTATTGATGACGCTCATATCAATATCATAATTGACAGTGTCAGCAGATTTTTCAACCATAGCAAGAACCCATTCCTTACGCTCGGCTCCGTTGTCGAACATGATTTCAGCGACTTCCATATTTTTTATAACGATATTCAGGACTTTACTCCAATTTTTCTCTTTCACAGCTTTCTGGACATACTCCACCAGCTTAATAACCAGCGGAATAGCCGCAGCCAGTCCTGCAAAAACAGACACGATAAACTGTACCCAGTTCGTATTCATAAATTACTCCTCCTCTCAGATTGAAGGGTTTTCTTAGCCCCATATCTGTTCGTGTGTCATACCTTGCCAATCAGTTGTGCAAAACGATACAGTACCGTAACGAACTGCTCACGGGTGAGAATATCCGCCCACATGTAATTGGGTTCGCCATCAACTAACGTACCGCTGCCGGTAATAAGTCCGTTAGAAACAGCCCAGGCGCGTGCATCTTCGCTCCACGGACTGCTGTCATTATCCTGGAGTTCCTTGCGCATTTCGCAAAGCTGGATTTGAAGGACTTCTTCGGCAGTACTACGCTTGACTTTGTGATGTCAATGTTTGCTATGGTTTTCCCATTCAGCGAGATTATTAAGATTCCAGAGGGCGAGCCGCAGCTTCGCAAAGCTTTAGAGCTGACATTTCTCAATGGCGGCCTTCCGCAAGGCACACCAATCTCTCCGCTTATCACAAATGTAATGATGATCCCTATAGACTTCCATCTCACAAAAGCTTTTCGTGAATACATTAAGCAGCGGTTTGTGTACACCAGATACGCAGATGACTTCATTATATCCTCCAAATACGACTTTGATGTTCATGCGGTTGAAAAATTGGTTGTGGATATATTAAAGAGTTTCGATCCGTTCTCAATCAATTCCAGTAAAACGAGATACGGATCATCTGCCGGAAGCAACTGGAATCTCGGTGTGATGCTGAATAAGGATAACAAAATAACTGTGGGACATAAGAAAAAACGGCAGTTTCAGTCAATGATGCATAACTACATCAGCGACAAACGGAATGGTATTGAGTGGCCTAGAGAAGATATTATGGCAATGCAGGGATTGCATAGTTATTATCGAATGGTCGAGCCGGAAGCAATTGATGCCATTGTAAACCATGTCAATAAAAAAATGGGAGTCGATATTCTTCATACCATCAAAACGGATTTAAGAGAATGATAAGCCTTTTGTCGTAGGAGGTTAAACGACTATTTCTGTAATGCAATAACTGTTAAACAGTGCTTCTCGCCAATGGCAGAAGTAATAAGAGGATAGGAAAATAGACACCGAGAGAAAATCAGACCAAGCCCGCAGCAGCAACTCCGCGGCAGACTCCAGTGCAGCCAAGCAGCACAAATGACACAGAGCTGAAGCCCGCAACAACACAAAAACACTGCGGCACAATGATTCCGTCAATCAGTTTTCCAAAGATACACACAATAACAGAGCCCTATTCTCCTCAGATGAGTCAGAACCTCTATACAGATTACAGAAATAACGCATAACCATTTGCAATGAATAATACCCCATAAGGAGTATGCTTCTCGCCAACGGCAGAAGTAACAATTTGATAGGAAAGGAGACAACTGGCTGCCATGCAGCCAGCTGCCAGGCAAGACTCGTCCCGTCGTCATCTCATCCTCCGAGGCCAAGGCAAAAGACCCTGCATATAAAGAAATCGAGTTCTTTTACCACAAGACGATAAGACAGAATCAGATGCGAAGGTAAAAAGCACATCTCCTGCGCCCCAAAACGCACCCAGAAACGCCTTCTCTACCGGCAACCAAAGAAGACCGATTCCTATTACAGATTGCAAATGGACAACCCTCCCGCCGTTCGCGGCGGGAGGCCCACAAGGCCCCAACCTCCACGCGGTGTGGGTGGATAACCAACCAATGGGGTACATACTGATTAAAAGGAGATTTCAACTATGATTAAGGTCACAATCGGTAACAACGTCAAGCGCGAGAGCATCATCATCGACGAAAACACCACCCTGCGCAGCGCCCTGGAGACCAACGGCGTGGACTACACTCGCGGCGTCATGCACCTGGACGGCTCCTCCCTCCAGCCCGGCGACCTGGACAAGACCTTCGCCCAGTTCAACATCTCCGAAAAGTGCTTCCTCCTCAACGTCGTCAAGGCCGACAACGCCTGAGTCCCTCCCCGCCGCAGAGCCGCCCCGGATTAGTTTGTAAACTAATCCGGGGCTACATGGAGATGTAGCTCAGTTGGTAGAGCGGGTTCAGAAAGTCTGTCGCTGGTTCAAATCCAGCTATCTCCATCAATTATATAGTAATAGGAGGATTATGCATGACGGCAAGTGAAAAATTGGAGCGGATGAAACGTTGCGATAATTGTCAGAACGGCGAATGCTTTCTTGGGTGGGACTTGCCGTCTGGCTGCGGTTATTGCAAAGATTTCGTTGACTCTATGGAGACCGACGAGAAGGAGAGCGGCAGTGGTATGGATTCAGAAAACGTAAAAATCTATTTACCCGCTGATAAATTGTGGAATTTTTACATTGAGAACAGAGAACAGTGTAAAAATAAAATGATTTTGATTGCGGAAAATACCGAAACCGAATATGCGGTTTATGTAACAGAAGAGAACGACATGCTTACAGTGTCTGTATGTAAAGGAAGCACTGACCCTGAATACGAAGAATATATCGTAAACAGAGATGATTGTATGGCGACGGCGAGAAAACTGTTCTATAGATATCTCTTTCCTGTTACCATTGTGGACGAAAAAGCGATAGCATCGGATGAATCTTTGAACGAAAATACCAAGGACGATGATTGCTTTTCCAAACAGGATATGGAAGATGAGATATATGCGCGTGAAGACGAACTTCGACTTGCTCTTGCAGATTTTTTGGAGGCCGTCCTTCAAGACTATCGTAATGGCACCGATCTGCTGGATTCTTATGGCGAGGATTTTGCCGAAGATGTGCTCGATCATTTCTTGGGATACCTTGCAACAGAGCATGGCGTTGATGTTTATCGCCCCATGTTTGTTTTTGACGAGGATAACGATAGCGAGACGTTTATCGAATATCCCTAGTAGTCAGTAAAATCTAAAGATTGCCTAATAGAGGACAGCGTGCTACAATAC
>CAMWSZ010000333.1 GCA_947177005.1 uncultured Clostridia bacterium
ACACGACTTCCATATTCACATGATATTTTTTCGCCAGCTCAACGCTGCGGTTATGAAGCACCTGCGCGCCCTGACTGGCAAGCTCCAGCATCTCGTCGTAGGTGATCTCATCTAATTTTTTCGCGGAGGGCACGACTCTGGGGTCGGTGGTATACACGCCGTCCACATCGGTAAAGATCTGGCACAGGTCCGCCCCGAAGGCCGCCGCCAGCGCCACCGCGCTGGTATCGGAACCGCCCCGGCCCAGCGTGGTGATGTCGCCGGTGCGGTTGACGCCCTGGAACCCGGCTACAATTACAATCTTGTTCTTGTCCAGCTCCCGGCGGATGCGTTCGGTATCGATTTTCCTGATTCTGGCGTCGCTGTAGGTATTGCTGGTGTGGATGCCCACCTGCCACCCCGCAAGGCTGATGACTGGCAGGCCCATGCCCTCCAGAGCCATTGCGCACAGGGCAATCGAAATCTGTTCGCCGGTGCTCAGCAGCATATCCATTTCGCGCTTGGAGGCGCGGCGGTTGATCTCATAGGCTTTTGCGATCAGGTCGTCGGTGGTGTCGCCCTGGGCGGACAGGACCACCAGCACCTGATTGCCTGCCCGGTATGTGCCGGCGATGATGCCCGCCACGTTCCGGATGCGTTCCGCGTCCCGGACGGAGCTTCCGCCGAATTTCTGCACGATCAGTTTCATAAGGGTACTTCCTCTCCAATATTGTCTGGCACTCTATTATAGCCGGGTAACCGGCCTTTGGTTCATCAGGCCCGCAGGACCGGCAGCAGCGCCGCCGCGCCCCAGTTTTCCGCCTGTTTTTTTGCCGTTTCCGCCGTCATGGGTCCCGTGATATACGCGCCGTCCGGCAGCTTTTCGCCCTCGGGGGCCTGCGTGAATTCGCCCCGCACATACCAATACAGCGGCAGCTCCTTCTCAATGTTCACCAGATCAGCTGGCTCGCTCCAGCCCAGATTGCGGCGTTTGGCCCTGTGGTTCAGGGCGTCCAGCACGTCGCCCATGACCGCCGAGGCCGTGGGCAGGGAACCCGCGCCGCGTCCGTAGAACATCACGTCGCCCACGGCGTTGCCGCGGATCATAATGGCGTTGAACACGTCGTCCACCAGCGCCACCGGGCAGTCCTCCGGCACCAGATGCGGCGCCACATAGGCCGCCGTCCGTCCGTCCGGGGTTTTCAGCGCACGGCCCAGCAGTTTGACGCGGTAGCCCGCCCTGCTGGCGATGCCCACGTCCTTCAGGTCTACATTGCTGATGCCCTGAATACTGATTTTTTCGGGGCTGACCTCCCTGCCCCAGGCCAGGTCGGACAGAATGCAGATTTTGCGCCCGGCGTCCAAACCCTCCACGTCGGCGGCGGGATTGGCCTCCGCGTAGCCCTTCGACTGGGCCTCCTTGAGTGCATCGGCGAAAGGAATGCCGCCCTTGACCATGCGGGTGAGGATATAGTTGGTGGTGCCGTTCAGAACGCCCACGATCTCCTCGATCTGGTTGGCGGCCAGGCACTGGAACAGCGGACGCAGAACCGGAATGCCGCCTCCCACGCTGGCCTCAAAGAGATAGTTGACGTTCTTTTCCTTGGCAATGGCCAGCAGTTCTTTTCCGCAGGTGGCTACCAGCTCCTTATTGGAGGTAACTACATGCTTTCCGGCGGTCAGGGCGCGGCGGGTGAAATCCAGCGCCACCTTCGCGCCGCCGATGCACTCCACCACCAAATCCAGATCCGGGTCATTTTCCAGCACGGAAAAATCTGACACCGCCTGTTTGGCGTAGGGTGTGTTGGATAAGTCGTGTATATCCAGAATATACTTTAAGTTGAGGGGCTCCCCCAGCTTTTCCGCGATAGCCTCGCTGTTCAGGCGCAGAACCTCCGCCACGCCCTTGCCCACAGTGCCAAAACCCATAATTGCAAAATTCGCCATAATTACTGTTGCTCCTTCTCAAAATCAATATAATAACACGCTGTAAAAAGTCCGGCGTCAGCCGGCCAGGATATCAAACTTGACGACTCCCTCCGCCGAGGTGACAGACGCAATCAGCTCCTCCAGCGTCTGCTCCATTTCGGAGGTCTCCGCAGATACGGTCACAGCCGCGCAGCCGTTGGTGGGAATGGACTGATTGATCGTCAGTATATTCGCGCCGCTTCCGGCAAAAATAGACAGTACGTTGCTCAGCACCCCCGGATTGTCCTTCAGCATGGTATAAAATGTGATGATCCGTCCGGCCTTCATGTTGTTGAAGGGCTGCACCGCGTCCTTGTACTTGTAGAACGCGCTGCGGCTGATGCCCACCTGACGGGTCGCCGCCCCCACCGTAGCCGCCTCTCCGGTCTGCATCATGCGTTTGGCCTCGGCCACTTTGATGAAGATTTCCGGCAGCGCTTCCGCGGCCACGATATAGAACTTGGTCTTTGCGCCCATTTCGGCACCTCCTGTATGTGTCCACTCTGCGGTCACATGTCTTTGTCCTGCGTTATTGTATCACAGTTTGTTTCCGGCGGCAACCGGAAAAGACCTATAAAATTCCACAAACTTTCCCGAGCTTCGGGAGGAAAAGAGGTGCAGTATGTCTACATGTCACAGCTAAGTGTCTTTTTACAGAAGACGGTCCGGACGCTGCTCTGGCTGGGGGGGACGGTGATTTTCTTCCGGTGGCTGTTCACGCCGCTGCTGCCGTTTCTGCTGGCGCTGGCACTCAGCGCAATGGCGGAACCGGCGGTGCAGTGGCTGCGGCGGCGGATGCGGGTACGGCGGTCCGTTGCGGCGGCGGCGGTCACGACGGCGCTGCTGCTGGCGGTCGGGGGGGCGCTGACGGCGCTGCTGCTGCGTCTGGTAACAGAATTAAAGCAGTGGTCGGCCCGTCTGCCGGAGGCGGCCAACCGGTTCCCGGCGGTCTGGAACGGCCTGCTGGACCGGGTGGGGGACTGGTACAGCGCCTGTCCGTCGTTTCTGCGTTCGGCCCTGGATACGCTGGCAAATCATCTGATGGAGGCGGGGCCGTCGCTGGCCGGGGACATCGGGAGCTGGCTGATGAGCGCGGCGTCGTCCCTGATCGCCGCGCTGCCGGATATCGGCCTGTTCGTGGTGACGGCAGTCCTGGCAGTCTATTTCACCAGCGTGCAGTACCCGACAATTCTGGCGTTCCTGAAACGGCAGCTGCCTCCGGACTGGCAGCTGAAATGTCATGACGCGGCGCAGTGCTTCCGCGCCACGGTCCTGAAATGGCTGCGGGCAGAGCTGCTGCTGCTTTCAGCCACATTTGTCATCTTATTGATCGGGTTTCTGTGGATCGGGCTGGATTACGCCCTGCTGGCGGCCGTGTTCACGGCCCGGGTGGACGCCCTGCCGGTGCTGGGCACCGGCACGGTCCTGATCCCGTGGGCCGCCGCGTGCCTGATCGCCGGGAACACCGGACGCGGCCTGTCCCTGCTGGTCCTGTACGCCGTGGCCATGCTGTGCCATACGCTGCTGGAGCCCCGCCTGCTGGCGGGACAGGCGGATCTGCCGCCGGTTTCGGCGCTGCTGGCGATGTACGCCGGATTCCATTTTGCCGGGGTCGGCGGCATGGTTCTGGCGCCGCTGCTGCTGCTTCTGCTCAAACAGTTTCAGGACGCGGGCGTGGTGCGGATCTGGCGGTCCCAGTAAGCACCGTTCGTTCACAGATTGTTCACCTGTTCAGCAGCCCCCGCCCCTTTTCTTGCAAAAACACACAAATATTGGTCCCTGTTTTTGTGCAAATCCCGAAAAAAAGCATTTTCTTTCAAAAGAGTGCAAACATAACATTTACAGAATCCGAATTTCGTGATATAGTATGGTCGTATGAGTACCCTGCTTTGTTTTCATACCAAACAGCAGTAACAAATATTCAGGAGGAACATTCAACTATGGCAAGAAAGTTCAAATCCATGGACGGCAACAACGCGGCGGCGCATGTCTCCTATGCGTTCTCCGAGGTTGCGGCGATCTACCCGATCACCCCGTCCAGCCCCATGGCCGACCTGGTTGACCAGTGGTCCGCCAACGGCCTGAAAAACATCTTCGGCACACAAGTAA
>CAMWSZ010000334.1 GCA_947177005.1 uncultured Clostridia bacterium
ATCTGATTCCGAGGAAAGGATGTGATTTTTGTGTAAAAACGATTGAAACAGATTAGGAAATTTCCGGACATGGACCAGGAAATGTTTGGAATTGTATCCGGCGCTGCCAGAACGGATATTTGTGTGATTGAAGCAGACAGGGCTTCGTTTCTGCCTGTTCGGTTTCTGTCAGCATAGATGCCGCAGGATAATCCGCCGGTCTGGATCATCTAGGCTGAATGCCTGAGCCAAATTTATCAAGCGCTTCCGGCAAAATTCGTGAGAACATTTCCCGGATAAGCTCCGCCGGGCAGGAGAATATGACAGGACAAGCTCATTGAGTTTGCCTGGAAATGAGACGGACTAGCTGCCGCGCCGCTTTCCTTCCCGCACTTTTGCCTAGGCTGGCAAAGACCTGGGAGCGCACTCTGAAGACCGCCGCAGAGGGATTTCAGAGGTTCTTTGGGGCAGCGGCTACAAAACGGCTCAGAACAGCCCGGCAGGATGTTTCTGAGGCCCTTTTACACGGAGAATTGTAATTTATATTCTCGTGTGTGAGAATCCGTCAGAGGGGCCCGAAATGCCGCCTGTGCGGTCTGTGCGTATCCCACGCTTCTGTCCTGTCATCTGCACAGCCCTTCCCCCGCCGTCCACTTTTTATGTTTTTATAAAGAGCGGCCTGCAAAGGATTGTTTTTGATGAGATTGATGCAGTTCGAGATTGAAATGTGCCGTAACTGCCGCACTTTCCGAAAGCAAAATTAAAATAAAGAAAAGAGGGATATTTTTTGAAACCATACTTTTTTGCAATGACCATTACGCACCGCAGAACCGGCGTCCCCCTCGGCAAACACTGCGGCGTTGTCTTCGCGGACAGCGAGGAGGCAGCCACAGAGACCGCATGGGAAAAATTCGGGAGCGATACCGCCTGTCAATTATGGGCGGAAGAAGTACCAGAAGAAGGTTTCAGCCATATAGTTTATAAAAGCGAGATATAGTTATAAAAACAGGAGGATTCCGCTCAGTACTCCATGGAATGCGCCGGTTTACCTCCTTTTGTTCCTCCATTCCACGGGATGAGTTTTCCCCAGGTTTTCCCAGGAAATAAAGTGGACAAGCTGCCCGGCAGGTTCTGAACGCTCCGCATAAGACCGCTAATGCTGCGCAGCGGTGTACCTTTGGAAGAAATTGAGAAACAACTGCTGCATTTATATTTTGAATTCCGATTTGAATGCAGAAAATGCGGCAGGTGCTGCAAACAGTAACGATCAGAAACTTGCCTGCAAACTATTTGAACAACCGTTGGAATCTCCCCGGCCGTCCGAACAAAGTATATAAAGAATTTGCAGGAATATATTGATATTTATTTCAAAAGAAGCAGCTTTTTAGTCTCTTTTCTATTTTGCCATATTCCACGATACAGGTTCGTAATTCAGATGATAAGTGCATGAAAAGGCAGCATCCGGAACCGCAAAGTCAGATTTTTGAATTCGCCCTCTCCCCTGTTTTTTATCCATCTGCACTTCCTGTCTGCTGAGGCCCGATGAAACTGGACAGAACATCTGAAAACAGCCGTAAGAGAACTTCTGAGGTCCATTGAAAATTAGAGGCGTGTTCTCTTCCCATTAGACCGCTCACAGCCAGCAGATTGGCGAAAAACAGCTGCAAACATAGGAAATTCCCTGAGATCTATGAGAAAGGAGGCAGATCGAGTGTTTCAGGCAGACAGACAAGCCGGGAAGATCCCTCTGAACACAGTATCAAGCAGACTCCCGCCATATATGGACACGCTGCGTACTTCCCTGCTCTGTTATATCTGTACGGTTGTGCCGACTGACTTCTTTTTGCAGAAGACAGATTTATAGAACGGCAAAACCCCCACTGCAGTTCTCTGCTGATTCGATATTTTATTGTGAAAATACATTGAAATTTATCCGGACCGAATTATCCGGAACAGTGGAAAACATACATATCTTTTGTTAAGAAACTGCCTGAAACGCACCTGATTTTTTCAGAAATCTGTCTGAGAACCGCGGGAATGATTGTTTTGAACCTCCCTGACAGACCGCAGCGGGCTTGTTCAAGAGGAAGCAAATCCGCGCACACCTGCCGTACCGTCTGCTCGCGGACGCAGGATGCAGGATGCACCGGGGTCAAATACCGGATTCTCAGGGTCAAAGGCCCACTGCGGTACCAATACCTCTCCCCTGTCCCTGAAATCCGGAACAATTTCCGGAGCAGCCGTCGGACCGTCTTCGGATGTGCGAAAGAGGCAGAAAACCAACCTGGAAATTTTACAAATTTATGAGAAAGGAGATGATTTTCAGGCGCTCAGTTAAAATTAAGCGCCGCCTGAACCACCGTATGTACGAATGCGCTGCGTACTTCCCAGCCTTATCATCTGGCAAAAACCACTGAAATTCCTTTCTGTACACCTGCCGCATCATTTGATCCCGAAACCAGAATACACCCGGAATATGCCGGTGTCAAGTACCGGACTTTCATGGGTATGTGTCAAGTTTTTATTGGCAAAGGCATTTTTGCTGAAAGCTGAGCGCTGGAATCCTATAAATTCGGGCATTTGCGCACATTTTTACTTCACAAATTATGAGACTGCCAACAAAAATTTTACACTTACCTTTCATGGTTAAAGACCTGTATGCAGTACAAATATCTCTCCTCTGTCTTTGAAATCCAATATGGGAATGAGATAATCTTTTCAGATGAACACAAAATTTAATAACAATTGGAAGATAATTTGCCGGTGCATGGCTGAATAACAGATGCCCTCCTTTTCTTCTGCATTTGACAGACGCCTCCAGAGATCAGGCGGGTAAATTGCGGGAGATCGGTACTTCTTTGAAAGCCGGCTGCGCGAAAGACTGCATAGAATTTTTGCAAGAGCAGCTTCGTCAACTTGCATTTTCGGCGTTCTTCCTGTCCGAGTCATTTTTCGGGTGACATGTTAGAATTCGGGTGACATTTGGTTCGTTTTTTATTTCACGGTGACATAGTATCTGCATGAAATTCGAATTATTTGCAGTTTTTGTAGTGTGATTTTTGAATTATTTGCAGAATTTGTAGCTGCGCACCGACAAATTCTGCAAATAATTCCTCGGGTTTTCCACTGCATTTTCACTAAAACGCAAAAAATAAAACATATTCAGTTAAAATACTGGCAAAAAATCAAAATACATAGAATTTTTAGAATGTTTTGAATTATTTGCAGAATTTGTCGTTAGAAAACGAATTATTTGCAGAATTTGTCGTAGTTCGGAAAAAATTTCGCCGAATTATTTGCAGTTTTTGTTGTTACTCTCCATTTTTAATTAAAATATCTAAAAAAGCATAAAGAAAATCGCATTTTCTAAACTTTTTAAATTTTTTGCAGAATTTGTTGTCCAAGTAAAAATTTTTGCAGAATTTGTTATGGTGGTTATTTCTGGGTATAAATATAGGCTGAAATATCATGAAAGCCAGGTAAAATATATAATTTTGGAATTTTTCGAATTTTTTGCAGAATTTGTTGTCCAAAAAGGAGGCGTTTGAGATGGAAAAAGCAGGAAAAAGAGCAAGAGATATTCAGTTTTATAGCGAAAAAAATCAGCGGATAATTTGTGTTCATTCAAAGCAGGCTCGTGACTATGCCAAATTTCTGGAAGAGCAGAGTTGGGTATCATGGTATGAAACCTCCAAGCCGCTTGATCAGGACCGGTTCGCTCATATCAGCCATACAGGACTCCGAAAAGAATTCTTTCAGGCTGAGTGGGTTTCTGATTTTTATATTATCCATTCGGATGAAAGCATCACAGTTTTTGAGCTTGCTACACCGGAGGGCCTGAAAAAACGGGCCGTTATTCAAAAGTTGGAATTCTCAAGACGTTACTGGAGTCTTTTTGACGTTGAATGGAAAGTTTTGTTGCTTACAAATTCGGAAAAGAACTGAAAGCGGAATCAATTCGCAGAGATGCTTCAGGAAACTGCAGCAGCGCTGGAAATCAATCCTGCCCAGGATTTTTTAGGTGTCCTGTTTATGACGCTGGGTTTGGGAAATGTCCGGAAG
>CAMWSZ010000335.1 GCA_947177005.1 uncultured Clostridia bacterium
A
Organism: uncultured Clostridia bacterium; assembly: GCA_947177005.1. GTDB lineage: Bacteria > Bacillota > Clostridia > Oscillospirales > Oscillospiraceae > Pelethomonas. The sequence continues at coordinate 2 of CAMWSZ010000335.1, forward strand.
AGGAACTTTGGAATATGCAGAAAAAACTTGCAGAAGCAGCGTTTGATCGGAAATGGAAGCAAGTTGAATTCCTGCAGCATAAAATTGAAGCTTCCTGGGCGGCAAGATTATCGGCAGTACAAAAAGTTGCCGCAAAAGAATCTGCTCCAGGCATCGACGGAGTAAAATGGACTACAGATGTTCAAAAAGCCCGGGCAGCTCAGTCATTGCTCACCAGAGATTATCATGCACTGCCGAATATGTACATGACAATAAAAAAAAAGGCAAAAATAGAATTCTTTTGCTTTCAACCTACCGGGACAGAGCCATGCAGACATTGATGGCTTTCACCTTAAGCCCGGTTGCGGAATCAATGGCTGATCATAAGTCTTTCGGTCTGCGCAAATGCCGTTCCAGGCTTGATGCCAGTACATTCCTTAAAAATGACCTGAGTGCAGATGACGGTCTTAATTGGGTTGTGCTTGTTGATGTAAACTTTTACTCAAATGTGCTTCACGACTGGTTTATGAAAAATATCCCAGTTAACAAAACGGTTCTGCGAGAAATTCTGAAATCAGATGTTTTTTTCTGAAGACAAGGGGATCTCAATGGCGTCTCCCCTTTCCCCAGTTCTTGCCAACATGCTGCTGGACGGCCTGCAAGCAGAAATCTATGACCGGCTGTATCCAAAAGGACATACAAATTATTCTACCGGCAATATGATTCGATTTATGGATGATATTGCTGTCACGGCCAACAGCAAAAGCAGCGCTGAGGTCATCATGCAGATCATTGAGGAATTTCTTGCGGAACGAGGGCTGCGTCCTAATCCCGAAAAGAGTTATATTGCTAATGTTTTTAAGGGATTTGATTATCTTGGAAGACACTATCAGCGTAAAAGAGGAGTAGTCGAAGTAACACCCTCTAAGGCTTCTGTTACAGAGATCGAAAACAATATTCATTACATAATAGAAAATCACCATGGGACGCTCAGATCCCTGATCGAAGAAGTCAACGTTGAACTGACACGGTGGAGTACTCCACATCGTACAGAAGATTCCTATATGACATTCAGGGATATAGATGTATCCGGCTGGCCCCGCTCAGCATCGTGAAGCATACGCCAGGCAAAGTTTCCCTGAATCCTTATCTGGATGAAAAATACTTCTCTTACCTCCAGCATCAGCGAAATGTGCAAAAAGCAAACGGAAAGTATCGATCTGTTTGGAACCGGCAGAGTGGGAAATGCTTTTACTGCAGCCAGCCTATGCTGCCTGACCAGGACATAGAGCTGATTGAAAAAGTGGTGGGGCGTGGGTATCGCATCAAAAACCTCGCTTATATCCATCGAAGCTGCTCCTATGATATGACAGTTGATGAAAATAATTGGGACACAGGACCTGTGGATCTGGTTGCTATGCTGACTGAACTTTTGGAGGATGCCTCCGAGTCAGACTCCCCATATCTGGAGTTGACAGAGTTTTTTCGCCAAAGCAAACAAAAGACAATCCATCTGCATTTTCAGGAGATCGAGAGGATTTTGAAGGATAAGCTGCCATGGGAAGCCTACTGCTTTGAGGCGTTTTGGTACGGCGAAAGCCCGGATATTGTCTCTCCCCTATGGGAAGACGAAGGCTTCCCCTTTTCCACTTTCCGCCTGACTGAGCCGGAATACAGCATCGCATACTCCTGGACCAGCCAAGGCTTTCGTATCAAGCCCTGCATCGAGAATCCTGCACAGTTGTATTCCGAAAGACGGAAAAGCATCAGGCTTGTGAAGGAATTTATAAAAGAAAATGGTTTGTGAGGTTTAAATAATGAGGAAAAAGGTACTGCTTTTAGTCAGCGAAAAGCAAATTCTGGACATACTCACCTTTGCTGCAGGACGTGAAGGCTACGAGATTATCCGCTCTGTTAATGGCGCAGAAGGGCCAGAGCTGGCCGCCTGCCAGAAACCCGATATTATCGTTCTTAATTTGCTCCCGCCAATGGATAGCTTTGAGACCTGCCGCCGCCTTCGGGATCATGGTGCCACAGTTCCCATTATTATCCTTGCGTCATCTGCCGAAGCAAATGAAACAGAATCTTTCAGAGAATTGAATGCCGGCATAGTGAGAAAGCCTTTTGCGATGAAGGAACTGCTGCTGCAAATCAGTGATACGCTGCGTTTCGAGGGAGACGGTTTTGTTGATGAACATATTGATTCAAGTCCTCAGAGACATCTGGGCAGAATCATCATAGATCTGGAAAAGGTCCTTGTGACTAAGGACGGAACCGCCCTGGCTCTGTCAAAGCAGGAATATGATGTCCTGGAGCTTCTGTCCAGTGAGCCTGGACGTGTATTTTCACGCGAGGAACTGCTGAATCGTGTGTGGAATTATACCGCTTATCTGGGCGATTCCAGAAATGCAGATACAGCTGTCCGGCGCTTGCGGGAGAAAATCGAGGATGATCCGGCGCATCCCAATATCATTCTTACCCGGCGGGGCCGGGGCTATGTATTTGTACAGCAGTGACGATTTTATCTCCAAATTGTATGTTCAAACAGAATTGCGGAATATGGCGTACAGCAAAAGAACGGCAACATCAATCATTGTACCTTCGATTACTAATATTATTCAATGGAATTACATATGATTCAGTAATCTTTTAGAAAGATGAACTATCAGAGGATAAACACAAATTGGAGGTACAAAAATGTCTTGTATAGTTATGAATCCTGAGTCGATAGCTGCGATTGCCAATGCAGCAGCAACGCTGCTGCATTGCGGCTATAATTATTTCGGCTTTGCAGCAACTCCTCAGATGCACGAGGCTTTTCGGGATTGCCGTCCCCGCAGCTTCTACGCTGCGGAGGAAATCTACAAAAGGCTGTACGCTGTCAACGCTGCTGCCTGCAACGGCCGCTATAAAGACCACGAGGCACCTGTTAATGATGCGGCTCCTGACATTGACTGCTCCAAGTATATTGTTCACCAGCCGTCAGAATACGCAGACTATCACTACACCATCCGTCCCTGGCACTACCATCTCGCAAAGCTTATTGACTTCTGGCTCTATCAGACCAGTGAGTACGATACCTGGAAGGACCCCATCCGAACTGCTATGCTCGATTTTCAAGAGGAACTTTTCCAGTTCATTGTCCGGCAATCCGGCGAATATTTCAATGCTCCTGAATGGGGGAAACTGTAATATCTGAAGAACACTTTTGGCGTTTCACTCTTAAAAACATCAAGGAGGAACACATATGACCATAATGGAATTGGCACTCCAAAACGCCAGTAAAAAAATTCGGGATTGGCAGGCATGATCGATATTTCCTCCGCCAACAGAGCAAGGGCTGCTGTTGATGCAGCGGCAAAACGAGAAGCTGAAGAAGCAGCGAAAGCCAAAACTACCCGTCAGGAGCAGCGTGAGAAACTGAAAACCCAGATCGAAAAGCAGAATTCCCTGGTACTTTTCGGTTTCAGCTATTCCCCAGTGGATTATTCCATGGCGTAAGGAGTTGTCTGGGCAGATAGTCTGGAAGACACCAAACGCAAACTGGGCAATCTTCCTGGTCTTCGGCTCTGCCCTGAATCGCTCCAGCGACGTGATTGTGACCGACAGTTATATCGAATAAGATTGCAATGTCAACAACTTAAGGAAATTGGAATCTTGAAGAAGGTGTTAGCGAAGTAAGCTTGTGCTAAAGTTCCGTAACTTGTGCTACATTTCCAACTCTAAGGATTTACCAGATTGCTTAAGTTGCTGACATTGAATAAGATTGGTCACATCCCCAAAGCTTCCTCTGCGAATGTGTGGAGGAGGCTACTTTTTATATGGAATTTATTCTAAAAACATCCGAAAAAATGCAAGAAAACACCGTATTCCATCGTATAAAATACAATGAAATACGGCGTTGTCTCGTGCATTGGCACCTTTAAAACAATGACATTCTCTCCTTATCGCCCCCCTCTCAATAATAGCAGCACAAAACCAGGCCCCAAAAGAAGCCTGGTTTCAGAAAATTGCCCCAGGTATGAATTACTTCCACGGGCAACGCGGGTGTTTTGGCAC
>CAMWSZ010000336.1 GCA_947177005.1 uncultured Clostridia bacterium
CAGGCCAAGCCGGTCATCGACGCCATTCCCATGGGCCGTCCCGGCGAGCCGGAGGAGGTTGCCGCTGCCATTGTATTCCTGGCATCGAAAGAGGCAAGCTATATCACCGGCGAGGAGATCGACATCAACGGCGGCTCCCATATGGATTAATCTCAGAAGAAGCATTTTTTCAGAGGCAGCGGACGGCAAAGCAAAAGCTTTGCCGTCCGCCTGCGCTGCTATATACTTCTCTTTTATTCATATCTGAGGGAGGAGGCAGATGCTTCTCCCTCCCCGTATAATGATTCACCAAAATAACTCTCCCGTACAATTTCCCGCACATTGCTTAAATCTCCGCTTTTCAGCGTCTCATACAGCTTGCTGTGGGCGGCAACCAGTTCCGCGCCGCGGCCGCTGTTGATCATGGTGGCTACCGTCTCATAGCGCATGGCGTGGGTCAGTGTGCGCACGACACGGCTGATCTTATCCGCCAGAGGATTTTTCCCCATCAGAGAGATCATATCGTGAAATTCGTTGTCAATCTGGAAAAACCGCTCCACCATATCCTCACCGCCCTCCATAACCGCCTTCATCCGCTCCAGCAGTTTCTCTAACGCATAGCCCTCTGTCTCATCGTACTTCATCACAGCCAGACGCATAATCCCGGTCTCTGTCATCTCCCGCAGCTCCATAAGATTTTCAAAGGAATCCTGATTCAGAATAATCCCATAAATCATAGGGTCGATCATGCTTTCCTTGAAGCCGTCGCAGACAAAAGTCCCCTCTGAACGCTTGCTCTCCAGTACACCCAGATAAGTCAATATCTTGATCGCCTCCCGCACCGAGCTGCGGGCCACCCCCAAAGTAGCCGCCAAGTCCGGTTCCGGCGGGATGCGGTCGCCGGGCTTCAGTTCTTTGCTGCGCATGGCGTCGGTGAGACAGTTGATAACACTCTGGACCACGGATTCCTTCTTCAGATTTTTCAGATAACCGGGTGTTTCAGTCATTATTTTCATTCCTCCGTAAAAAGTAATTGACATATGTACTACATAGTACAATGATTTTCGGCCTGCGTCAAGAAAAAAATACAAAATACGCCTGTCTGAAAATCAGGAACACAGCAAAACGGGCCTTACAGCCGTTTTACTGTAAGACCTGCAATGTTCTTATGAAAGGGCAGATAAAATTTCTGATGTGCCCCTTGTACATTATACAATTCTGTGTTATAGTAATATTAAGACAAATAAAGGCAGGGCGCGGAGTGCTTCCAACGCCCCTGCGCCCTTATGCGGGAGCCAGCACCTCCCACACAATAGCATCTTGCTACGCCAGTTCCTATTATACCGGATTTACTGTTATTTTATAAACAGCGGATTAGGAGTTTGTGTTTCTTTAGAGTGCGGTGTGGGATTTATTATATCCTGCACCGCCATTATTTGTTTCAACAGACTGGCCCAAGGGAGGGGTGCGCCCTCTCTTGGGCTGGTTGCTGAGAAAATTTTTGAGGAGGAAATCAATGAAAAAACAAGTTTCGCATGTAAGGCAACTGTTAGCTGGGTTTCTATGCTTCGTACTATGTCTGTCCTTATCCACACAGGCATTTGCGGCCTCCACGACGGTTACTGCGCAATCCGCTTATCAGGCGATGATTGCATTAAAATCCCGATACCCTGAAGGAACAAGATGGACTAACGACAACTATTATGGATGGCGGGGCGGAATTTATTCCGGCGGCTATGGCTGTGCAGGGTTTGCTTTCATGCTCAGCGACGCCGCCTTTGATTCGCTCCCTGCAAGGATGATTCAGAAAATCAATTTCTCTGACATACAAGTGGGAGATATCCTTCGCATTAATCAAAATACTCATAGTGTCATTGTATTGGAGGTTCAGGCAGACGGCGTAGTAATTGCTGAGGGAAATTATAATAATTCCGTCCACTGGGGCCGAAAACTGACTAAAAGTCAGGTTCTTGCGGCGGATTATCAGATTACACGCTATCCGGAAGGAGGGACCGGCTCTTCAACTCCAAATTCTTACATCATCACGTTTGACGGCAATGGCGGCACAGTGTCCAGCGCCTCCCGTACCAAGTCTGTAACATACGGCAGCACTTACGGTGCCTTGCCTACGCCCACCCGCACCGGCTATACCTTCAACGGCTGGTATACTTCCCCTTCCGGCGGTACACGTATCTATTCTACTACAACTGTCAACTTAACGGCCAATCAAACGCTCTATGCGCATTGGACAGGCGGCGCAAGTACAACATCCTATTGGACGGAACTGACAGCGCCGGCTGATGCTTCCGCTCTGATCCGCGGCGCGTACAGCAAAACGCTGACAGAAGATCTGGTTCTCGTCTACTACAGCACCACCTGCGGATATTCACAAATCTATGTCCCGCAGTTTAAATCCTATGCCGCAGACCGGCGCATTTCGATGACGGGCTGCGCCTACCAGACCTGCGGCGGTCTGTATGAGCTGTGGCAATATGGATTTGCGTCCGGCAGCATCGGCTGGCCCGCCGTCCTGACCTACAACGCCGCTACGAAAACTGCTAAATTTTCGCATTCTGTACGCAGTATGAGCGCATTTCAGCAGGCTTTAGCTGAAAACAATCTGGATAAAACGGGCTCTTACACTGTAACCTTCAATGCCAACGGCGGCACGGTAACAACTAAATCCAAGACCGTTACCAAAGGCAATTCCTACGGTACTCTGCCCACCCCCACCCGTCCCGGTTATACCTTCAACGGCTGGTACACTGCATCCTCCGGCGGAACACGCATCTATTCCACTACTACCGTTAACCTGACTGCTAACCAAACGCTCTATGCACATTGGACGGCTTCAAGTACAACAACGACCTATACCATTACCCTCAATGCTAACGGCGGCTTGGTATCTCCCGCTTCCCTGAAAGTAACCTCCGGCAAAACCTACTACAGTTCCCTGCCCACGCCCGTCCGCCCCGGTTATACCTTCAACGGCTGGTACACCGCTTCCTCCGGCGGAACCGAGATTACCTCCGCAACCACAGCCACGGCCAATCGTACAATCTACGCCCATTGGACCCGCTCCAAGATCTATATGGTCAGCTTTAACCCCAACGGCGGCACAGTGTATCAGGATTGGAAAGCCGTTTTCTCCGGCACCACATACAAAGATCTGCCTACGCCTACCCGCCCCGGCTATCATTTTAAGGGCTGGTACACCGCCAAATCCGGCGGCACCCAGGTAACGTCAGCAACCCGCGCCAATCTCACCGCCAGCCAAACCCTTTACGCCCAGTGGCAGACCTCCGCAGTGTCGGTCAAGTCTATCCAGACAGGCCGCTGGACTGTGACCGTTCCAGTTTACTATGAGATGCCGCTGTACTCCTCGTCCACTACTGCCACTGTAAGCGCTTCCGTCCAAACAACCGCATATTTTGACATCGCCTGTACCACAAAAGCTACACTCTCCAATGGCACTGTCCGTTACTACGGCAGAATCAACAATCAATACCGCTGGTTTACTTACAGCTGCGAAATGGATGTTTATTAAATGAAATTCGGAGGACCTCACCCGGGGGTCCTCCGCTTTTTTCCCTGTTCCGTCCTGCGGGGCAATTTCTCCACTTGCAATGTGCGTTCTGTTATGGTAGGATGTGTTATACAATTTTATGAGGTGAAAACATGGGAGCTTTTGTCCGGTTTGACCGGGTGAAAAAAACTTACCGTATGGGAGAGGTGGAAATCCAGGCCCTCTCGGACGCCGCATTCTCGGTGGAACGCGGCGACCTCTGCGGCATCGTAGGCCCCAGCGGCGCAGGCAAAACTACGCTGCTCAATATCCTCGGCGGAATGGATACCCTCACCGCCGGACATGTCTTTCTGGGGGATGAGGAGATCTCCGCCTATAATTCCCGTCAGCTTACCGCCTACCGCCGGCATGAGATCGGCTTTGTTTTTCAATTTTATAATCTGGTGCCCAATCTCACCGCATTGGAAAATGTGGAGCTTGCGGCGCAAATCTGTAAAGACCCGCTGGAC
>CAMWSZ010000337.1 GCA_947177005.1 uncultured Clostridia bacterium
GTCTGTCCATAGCGGTCACTCCAGATTGGCGTGGTACTGCCACAGCGCCTTCATGTCTATCTGCCGCTGTTCCACGATGATCTTAGCCAGTATGTCCCCCAGCAGCAGCACCGACTGCTCAAACAGGGACGTCATAATCTGGCAGGAGTCAATCTCGTCCTCCAGATAGAACTTGGTGCGCACAGGTATGCGGACCATGAAATCGGCGATATCCTTCATCTCGCTGTTGGGGTTGGAGCCAATGTGGACAATTTTGCAGTCCGCAGCGGCCCGGGCCTTTTTGGCGATGCCCAGCGGAAACAGGGATGCCCCCGAGCCGGAACCCACAATCAGAAGATCGTTTTTCGTGATAGCCGGTTCCGTGATCTCTCCCACATAGTGGGCCTTGATGCCTAAGTGGGCCAGCCGCTTGCACACACATTGCAGGCTGAGCAGCACCCGGCCTACCCCTACAAAGAAGACCTGATCGGCCTCCAGAATTGCCTCTGCCAGCCGTTCCACACTGGCGGGGTCGATGCTGTCCAGGGTGCGCTTCAATTCGTCCAGCACACCGGCGCAGGTATCCTGATACTGTTTTGCAAAACCGCTCACGCTGAAGTCCCTCCCAAAATCTCCCGGCGCAGGGCGTTCATCTTCTCGAAATCCGCCGCCAGGCTGTTTTTCTTTACGCAGGTGCTGCCTATCACATACAGATCCACGTCCTTCCCGAAGGTACGGACATTGTCTGTGGAGATACGCCCGTCAATCTCAATCTTGGTACGCAGGCCCCGGCGGTCAATCATCTCCCGCAGCTCCCGAACCTTTCGTTCACCGTAGGCCACCTGACTCTCCCCTTTAGAGGAAGCGTAGCCAGGGTTTATCAGCATCAGCAGCACCGTGTCGCACTTTTCCAGCACATACTCCAGGGTGGACAGAGGGGTGGCGGGCTTGAGGGCCACACCGGCCTTGATCCCGGCGGCGTGGATACGGTTGAGCATCCCATCAATATGTGGCTGGGTCTCGGCATGAAATACGATCTGGTCCGCGCCCAGGTCCAGCAATTCGTCTACAAAGTAGTCCTGTTCGGTCACCATCAGGTGGCAGTCGAAAAACAGGCCGGTACGGTCCCGGAGCTGGCGGACAGTATCTAGACCCAAGGGCATACTGGGGCTGAAATGTCCGTCCAAAATATCTATATGGAGCATCTCGATCCCCGCATTCTCCAGTGTTCGCACCGACTGCTCCACATTACACAGGTCACAGCAGGAAATCAAAGAGGGGGTATAGACCAGCGGTTCTTTCCAGATTGTCTCTTTACTCATCTGTTTTTCCACCTTTCAGGAGTGTCTCTATCTGCTCCCGGGTAGGCAGGGCGGGGATAGCGCCCATCTTCTGGACGGTCAGACAGCCGGCGGCGTTGCCGTACTCCATAGCTTGGCTGACATGTTCCTTTGTGATCCCGCCCGCCTGTTCTACGCCCTGAATACGCAGGCTAGACAGGAAAGCACCCCAGAAAGCGTCCCCTGCGCCATTCGTGTCTACACAGTTAACCTTATAGCTGGCCACATCCCAGCTCTCGCCGCCGAAGAAGCAGCGGGCTCCAGCGCTGCCCCTCGTTTCCACGATAACAGTAATGCCGAATTCTTTCATCAGGGACGGCATGGCCTCCTCGCCGCCCAACATGCCCACTTCCTCATCGGAAACCTTCAACAGGTCCACATAGGGCAGAATCTCCCGCACCTTGGCGGCACAAGCGGTCTGGTTGTCGTTCCACATCAAATTGCGGTAATTAACGTCAAAGCTGACCAGTTTCCCCATTGTATGTCCCAGCCGCAGGGCCTTTGCGGTGGCCTCCGCTACCGGGGAGGCCGACAGGGAGCAGGACCCGGCGTGGACGATAACGCTGTTTTGGATATCCTCTTCTTTCACAGCCGCTTCTTCCAGGAACATATCCGCGCCGGGTTTCCGGGCAAAGGTGAAGCTGCGGTTGCCGTCGGGGGCCAAGGTGACAAAGGCCAATGTGGTAATGGCTTTGGCGCACAGCTTGGGATTGAGTACCTTGACGCCGTTTTCTTCCAAGGTCTGAACCAGGAAACGGCCGAAGTCGTCGTCACCCACGCTGCTGCACATCCCTGCCTTTAAACCGCTACGGGCGGCGGTGATCGCCGCGTTGGCAGGGGCGCCGCCGGGATTGCGGATATAGCTGGCCGGTTCGCTGCCAGGGGTGAAGTCAATAACCAGTTCTCCAAGGCTGTACAGATCCATACTTTATCCCTCCTTCTACTTTGTAAAATCACATTACATACTTCTGTAACAATTCTGTAACATTATGCTATCACAGCTGTGTCTTCTTGTCAACCAAAGATTTTGTATTTCTTGTTGAAAAATGCTCGGATTTTGTTGCATTTTTGTTATATAAAACTGCCAATTTTTTCTGATTTTATCTTCTGTTTTCAGAAAATCCACTGGGAAAAATCCTCTTTCAGAAAAGCTTCAGATCCGGTGCTGTGCAATTCGCAGATTTTACTTTCAATTTACTAATTTCGACCAAACCTGTTATAATATGGGAAAAGCAGCAGCCCCATGCTGGAGCCGCTGCTTGTTACTGCTTCTGTTTTTCATGATATATTTTTAAAAAAGCAATTTTCCGGAGAAAATAGGGGAAATAGCGTTACATGCCGCCCCCATTAAGGGAGCATCGTGCAGAAAATACGCTCGTTTTACTAATATGTGTTCATCCCAGTCTACAAACCGCAGTTCGTTGATGATCTCCTCCAGCATCTGAAGATAGCAGTCAGGCCAGTACACACTGTCGTTGCCCAGCAAAACCAACTCGCTGTTAAGAATATTGACAGTGCTGACAATAGCCTCTCCCAGCCGGTGTACAGCCTCTGTCAGAATATTCTCCACATTTTTATTTTCCTTCAGAGCACAGAACTGTTTATATGTATAATATTTTCCGGTGCAGCAACGCATTTTTTTTAACAGTTCCGGTGTACGCAGATAGGTTTCGACACAGCCCCGCCGGCCGCAGGCGCAGAGGTGTCCTTTGTAGTCCACGCTGATATGTCCCAGCTCCGGGGGCAGGCCCCGGCGATTGCAGTAGAGCTGTCCATCGCTGAGGATACCACAGCCCACGCCCTCGCTGACGCCAACAAAAAGCACATCATTGTATCCCCGTCCGTTTCCATAAAGGCTCTCGGCCAGAATAGCGCTCTGGTTGTCGTGGTCAAAGAACACCGGCAGATGATACCGCTCCTCCACAATGCGTACAATCTCCATGTCATGGATGTTGTAGAAGTAGAAGGGCTTTAAAATTTTACCCAGCTGCACGCTGATAGGGCCGATGGAGGCCACGCCGATGGCCACCACATCCGACCGCTCAAAGAGGACCATATCCAGCAGCTGATAGACCAGATGGACCAGCTCCTCGCCGGACATATTTTCCATAGTGACAGATTCACGCCGCAAAACCGTCAGATCCAGACCGCACAGCACGGCCTCACACCGGCTGCGGTCAATACGCAGCCCGGCCACCTTGGGGGCGTCTGGGGATAGAGCCAGCCGGCTGGGGGGCCGTCCCAGTTCCTCCACCCGGCCGGCCTCCGTCTCCACCAGCAGATTCTGGCGGATCAATTCCGAAACAATATTGGAAATAGCCATCTTGCTCAGACCGGTGCCCCGCACCAAATCAGCTCTGGTACTGCACTGACCGGTAGCCACCATTTTCAACACGAGTCCCCGGTTCACCCTCCTATAGTCACTTCTGTTTTTACCTGCCTTCTCCTTCACTTGTTTTTTCTCTATTTTTCTATCCATCTGCGTTCTGCTCCTCCAATCGCTAAGGTGTCCGGATAAACTGCTCCCACAGGGAGTGGCTGAAATATTTGCTGATATCAAGTAGCACCATCACTATTATCAAACAAGCCCTAATCATATAGACTATAAATTAGCAAATTTGAAAACCGCACAAAAATATTGAGAGATTTCCCACGTTTAAAGACAAATTAGACCTTATTTATCCTTATAT
>CAMWSZ010000338.1 GCA_947177005.1 uncultured Clostridia bacterium
ACTGGCTCAGACTACATCAGGCGCTGCCGCCAAGCGTATGGCCGCTGCCGCCGTGCCGCTCAAAAGAGACGGCGGCGACAGTGTGCCCCCGGAGCCGGACGTGAAAGACGAGGAATCCAACTCCGGTTCCGGTAATTCCCTGACCCCGGAGGGCAATATGTCCCTCTCGGACGATATCAGCGGCGAAGCATCGGAAGAAAAGCAGTTTATCACCGTCACCACTAAGAACGGCAATTATTTTTACCTGATTATTGACCGGTCGGAGGACGGCGAAAACATGGTCCACTTCTTAAATCAGGTGGATGAAGCCGATTTGCTGGCGCTGATGGAGGATGGAACTGTCACGCCTGCCGCCTGCTCCTGTACCGACAAATGCAAGGCAGGGGCAGTCAACACCGCCTGTGAGCTGTGTGCGGTAGATATGACCGAGTGTGTTGGAAAGGAAGCGCCCCCGGAACCTGACCCGGAACCGGATACCGGCACGGACCCCGAACCGGAGCCGGACCTCAAGAAAGACAACAAAGCTGGCCTGTTGGTTGTGGTGCTGGTCATTGCGCTAACATGCGGCGGCGCGGTTTACTTCTTAAAGTTCAAGAAGAACAAACCCGATACAAAAGGAAGTTCTGACTTGAACGATTACGACTACGGCGACGAGGACGAGCTGGAGGAAGAAACGGAGGATGAGGACGCATGATGCGCTTTACAAACAACCCCATGTCGGGATATAACCAGCCAGCCGGTGTGACAGTGGCTCAATCGGTCTCTATCTCCTGAACACCGTAGAAAAGCACTGTATTCTCTTCTGCGTAAGGCGGAGAAACAATGCCGAGAAGTTGATACTGATACCGGCCAGATTCCTCCAGTTCTTCGGGGGGATAGGCGAAAACTTCACACCGCGCATTTTCGGGATTCCCTGATAAATCATCACAGACAGCACCAATCAGCCTGTCTGTAGCATCATAAATATCTTCGCCATATTCTACGCCAATCAGCTCATGCTGGTCGTAGTTTTCATCGTCCTCATCGGGCATAAGGAAAATAATGTATTTTTTCATGATGAATAGCCTCGTAATATGTTAGTTCCTTTATTGTAGCCCGTCCATGACGATAAAGCAACCTGTATTTTTCGAGTGGCTTCGACACGGTTCGGGGCCGCTCTATCTTTTGAAAGGAGAGATTTCTTTGCATAAATTAGTAGTAACAGAAAAGCCGTCCGTGGCTATGAGCATCGCCGCTGCCCTGGGCGTGAAGGAGCGGAGGGACGGCTACATGGAGGGTAACGGCTGGCTGATCTCCTGGTGTGTGGGCCATCTGGCGGAGCTGTCCGACGCGGAGACCTACGACCCCAAGTACGCCAAATGGCGGCGGGAAGATTTGCCCATTCTGCCGGAAAATTGGCGGTTCACCATTGGGAAGGATAAGCGGGGCCAGTTTGACACGCTGCGGACACTTCTACGCCGGGAGGACGTGTCCGAAGTGGTAAACGCCTGTGACGCAGGCCGCGAGGGGGAATTGATCTTCCGTACCGCCTACTATCTGGCCGGATGCACGAAACCAATAAAACGGCTTTGGATTTCTAGCATGGAGGATACGGCTATCCGGGATGGCTTTGCCAATCTGCGTCCCGGCGAGGACTATGACGGTCTGCACCAGGCGGCGCTGTGCCGGTCCAAGGCGGATTGGCTGGTGGGTATCAACGCCACACGCCTTTTCTCCGTTTTATATGGCCGGACACTGAACATCGGGCGTGTGGTTTCGCCTACTCTGGCCCTGATCGTCCAGCGGGAAGCGGAGATCGCCACCTTTGAGCCGGTGCCGTTCTATACGGTGGAGCTGGACTGCGGCGGTATGACCCTGACTGGGGAGCGGATCAGCGTCAAGAAGGATGCCAGCGCCATTGCCGCCAGCTGTGAGGGCAGCGCCGTCACCGTTCAAAAGGTGGAATACCGGGAGAAATCTGAAAAGGCCCCGGCCCTCTACGATCTGACCACCCTACAGCGGGAAGCAAACCGCCAGCTTTCGTTTACTGCCCAGCAGACCTTGGACTATTTGCAGGCTCTTTATGAGAAAAAGCTGTGTACTTACCCCCGGACGGACAGCCGTTTTCTTACAGATGATATGGAGAACACAGTCCCCAATCTGGTCTCTGCCGCCGCTGCCGTCTGTGGTTTGGACGCGCCGGGAGAGATTTTCTCTGCTCAGGTATGCAGCAGCAAAAAAGTCACAGACCACCATGCCATTGTCCCCACGAAAGGAGCTGCTGCCGCCGACATTGCCGCCCTGCCCTTGGGAGAACGAGAAGTGCTGCGGCTGGTATCGCTGGCTCTGCTTCGGGCGGTCTGTCCGCCCTGCCGCTCTGCCGAGACTACGGTAACGGCAGAGTGCGGCGGTCACAGCTTCACCGTCAAGGGCAAGGTTATTCTGGATACGGGCTGGAAAGCCTACGCCGACCGGGAACCATCTAAAGACAGCACTCTCCCGGACGGTCTGACAGAAGGAATGACGCTGGCGGTGGATGCGGTCCAGGTCAGGCAGGGCAAAACAACCCCGCCCAAACATTTCACAGAGGATTCTATTCTCGCCAGCATGGAAAATGCTGGTGCCGGTGATATGCCGGAGGATGCGGAACGGAAAGGCATCGGCACCCCCGCCACCCGCGCCGGGATTCTGGAAAAGCTGGTTTCCTCCGGGCTGGTGGAACGGAAAAAGGCCCAAAAAATCACCAATCTTCTGCCCACGCAGGCAGGCAGTTCCCTTGTCACCGTTCTGCCGGAAGTCCTGCAATCGCCCCTGCTTACCGCTGAATGGGAACACCGGCTGGGCGAAGTGGAGCGCGGCACACGCTCCACGGAGGACTTTATGTCCGGTATCGCCGCTCTGGTAACGGAACTGGTAGAGACCTATCAGCCGGTCTCCGGCTGGGAAGTCCTCTTTCCCTCTGTTAAGGAGCGTGTAGGCCCCTGCCCTCGTTGCGGCGGCGCTGTCACTGAGAGCAGGAAGGGATTTTTCTGTGAAAGTCCCAACTGCCGTTTTGTCCTCTGGAAAGACAGTAAATTCTTCTCCGCAAAGAAAAAAGCACTTACAAAGGCTGTTGCCGCCGCGCTGCTGAAGAATGGGAAGGTGCAGCTCAAAGGCTGTTGGTCCGAAAGGACCGGCAAGACTTATGATGCCACTGTCATTTTAGAGGACGACGGAGAGCGGGCCAATTATAAGCTGGTGTTTGGGAATGGCTGACCTTCCGCGCATGAATGACCGGCAGTTTCACCATGCGAAAAGACTGATTCGCCGTCTGTGTGCCAACTATGACGGCGGCTCCTGCCTTCCGCTGGATGACGGGGACAACTGCCCCTGCCCTCAGTTCATCACGCCGGTGCTGATCTGCAAATATTTCCGCGCCGCTGTCCTTCCGGCTGACCGGGAGCTGTACGCCGCTGTCATGGAAGGAAAGCCCGTTAAAAACTGCTGTATCTGTGGCGTCCCCCTTTATTCCCGTTCCAATGCGGCAAAATATTGTCCGCCCTGCGCCCGGCGGGAGCGCCGGAGAAGGGACGCAGCGAGAAAGCGGAACAGGCCCGGAACCTCCGCAAATAGAGGGCTTGAAAGTCCTGCGCCGCAAGCCTTTCAGACGGAGGAAACCAAGCAGGACAAGGATTTATCCCTGGAGGGCTGAAACTGGCTTTGATTTGCGGAAATATGCCCTGTACAGGACGGCTGCGGCCCCTGTGCAGGGCCATTATCATGAAAGGAGTATTTTGCCTTGGCAGACCAGGAACCCACTAACCGGGAACGCGTGAAAGAAATTGTTGACGGGATAGAACAGAACATCCAGGAACTTTTTCAAAGTGAGAAGTATTTTGATTATCTTCGCACCATGTCCCGGTTTCACAGCTATTCCGTCAACAACACCATTCTCATCCATGTACAGCGGCCAAACGCTGCCACTCCTATAGCCGGTTTCCAGAAATGGAAGCAGTTTGGCCGTCATGTGAAAAAGGGGGAAAAGGGCC
>CAMWSZ010000339.1 GCA_947177005.1 uncultured Clostridia bacterium
CGGTCCAACCAGAGCGTCCACACCATTAATGAGGCTATTCAGGGCGAGGCCAACGCCATTGCCCAGGTAACAGAGGGCATCGGGCAGATCTCCTCCGTGGTCCAGACCAACTCCGCCACCAGCGAGGAGTCCGCCGCGGTCAGCACGGAGCTGTTCGATCAGGTACGCACCCTTCAGGACCAGATCAGACGCTTCCGCCTCCGCAAATAATACAAGACGCGATTCCCATTTATTTCTGTGGGAACCGCGCCTTATGTTTTGGGCGGAATGTGCCGATATATCTGTTGGAATAAAATGGAGGTATCTAAAATGTCTGATGCAACTGTCAATACAGCGGCGGCGGCCCAGGCCGCGGCACAGCAGGCGGCCGGGTCGCAGTCCAAGGAGGTGAGGCGTATTTCTTCTCCAAGAATGGATGTTCTGGATATCGAAAACATCGCGGGAATCAATTTGAATATGGTGCGTCTGGCGCATCAGAACAGGCCGGTGGTCCAGCTGACCGCCACGCGGGCCGCGGTCTCCCAGAGCTACCGGGAGGAAACGGTCATCGACTTCGCCCAAGGAACCGTTTCGCAGTACGTAAACGAGGACCTGCCGGTAATGCGGAAAAACGCTTTCCAACGGGACGATGCCGCCGTACGGATCACCTTTTCCGCTGCCGACTATCAGGCCGGACAGTTGGAGGAGGTCATCCGAGAGATGATCGCGGATCATCAGGAGCGTCGCAGCGCATTGGAGGAATATTTTTCCAACGACGAACAGCTTGACGAGATTTTGGAGGAGCTGGACGAGTTATATCAGGAGGGCGAGGACGCCGCGGCAGCCTCCTTCGCCAACATGGTTGATTATTTCTGGGAATGCCGGGGACAGGGCAGCTTGGAACAGCGGGAGACCGTTCGGAGCAGTGTGGAAGCGCTGTTTGTGTCTTTTGCATCCAATCAGGAGACGCAGGACGAGACTTTGATGACGCTTGAGGAGCTGGACTCCACCGCCGTCAGCATCTCCACTACGCTGCGCAGTGCAAACCTGCCCGGTGGCCGGGCACAGGGCGTCATGCAGTACCGTGCGGCCGCCGCGATGCAGAATATTGAGATATCCCGTTCACTTGGACAGGGCTGAATGATGCAAAACGCCGGAGGATTTTTCTCCGGCGTTTTGCTGTGCCATTTATTTATGGATTTTCATAGGCGTCAGGGCCAGATAATCCTCCAGCGTACCGTCCTTGAGACAGCAGCGGATGATCTCCCGTCCAATTGGATTCAGCTCATCAGTATCGAACTGGGCGATCTCCTGTTTAAAGAAACCGGTCAAAATCTTCGCGCCCGCGTCGTATCCGTCCTCCCCCAGCTTCGACTGCGTCTCGGGCCGCAGGAACGTGGGACGGATGAACTGGCCGTCCAGCTTCATATCCAGCAGCGCGTAGCCGAACAGCGGACAGCGTGCGGGGGTAAGGTGCTTGGCCTTCACCTCTGCGTTGTGGCGGCACAGATATTCCCGGCTGATCCACTCGCTCATAAAGCCCACGTTATACGCACCGATATGCTGGTTGGGAATCAGAACGTTCAGCGTCCGCGGGCAGGCCAGAATCTGTTCCAGCAGCAGATTGGCCTGCGTGACCTTTTTCCCCGTGGCAAAGGGCCAGTAGGACCCCACGCCCTCGCTCTGCATCCGGCTTTCGCCGCTGACAATGCTGGGGTTTTTAAAGCCCCGGGGCGCTACCAGCCGCCACAGCCATGCCAGCGACGGCGGAATGATATGCAGCATTCCCATGATGCCGTAATTGGGTTCCTGAGCGGTAGAGGGAGGCATCCGCACGCCGAACGACCGGACCGATACCTCCTGCGGTTCCCGCGGCACGATGTTCTCGATCATATCTCTGGGGATAATCACCCGGGGATTGGGACAGGGCTGGCCGTCGGAGTCCTTCACATGCTCCCAGATGAGGCACGTCGCCCCCGGCACGCCGTCCATATTGAAGAACAGCAGGGGCCGTGTGGGATGAATGGACGCCTTTTCATAAACGGGATTGTTGCCGTAGGCATGGAGACTGTCCATACGCAGGAACCAGCCGGCCTCGGCGTCCACAATCATGAGCTTTCCGTTTTCCGGGTCCTGATATCCCCTGTGGGCCAGCGCCATGTCGTCGGAGATAGGATAAATCGTACAGGATTCGCCCAGATTCAGATAGTATTTTTCACCGGAGGTGATATGCGTGCCTAACAGCAGGCGGCTGTCATCCTCCCGGTGGAAGTCCTCCAGCATCTCGTTCTTGCCGCCCCCGGACGCCCCCTCATGCATAAACACAATCTCGTTCTCATAGGGCGTCTCCACCAGCGCGGCGCTGGCGTGGCAACACACCCAGCCCTCCTGCTCGCCGATGTCCAGCAGCACCGAATACACGCCCTTTTTGGCGGAGGGACCGGGATAAAGGTTATAGGCGAAGACCTCATGCAGGGTTTTGCTGCGGTTATGCACCACCACCTGTTTCCCGTCGAAATGGGTGTGGCGGAAGGGCGGGGCGACGTAAATAATGGACCGTGGCGTATAGTGATCGGGAATATCCATAACGGACACAAATCCCTGCATATTGGCCAGGGCCAATGCGAAAAACGCCGCGTTTGCCGGACAGATCATCAGGCTGTCATAGCCGTGCTCCAGGTCGCCGGCCTTGAAGGGCAGCATAATGACCCGCTGTGTGGCGAACCAGTCCATAGTCTCCCTGCGCAGAGAGTCGAACTCATAGCCGAAACGGTCCTTAAAACGGGGTTTATCGGTGGGCAGACTGTCGCTGATGACCATGGAATTCGGGTCGCGGCGGCGCATGTAGTCCTCCATAAAGTTGACCAGCGCGCCGTTTTTGCACCGGATCACCTCCGCCTCCTTCACCCGTCCCCGGCCAACGATGTTGTACACCACGTCATACTGGGATGTATGGGTCGGGCCGAAAGCCAGCTCGTCCAGCTCCTCCTGATCTTCGATGTAGGCAATGGAGCGGCATTTTTGCAGAGCTTCCCGCAGGTCGTCCGGCAGAACGAATTTGTCGAAATAGCTGTCAGAAAACATCTTCAATCCCTCCTGAAAAACGGTTAGAATACAGTAAGTATATCATATTCGGAATCAAACCGCAACACAAAGATTGCTGTCCTCACGGCCATCGGTCCGCTCCTGCCGTCCTCTTTACCGCTATGAAAATTTGGCCTGCGCATTCTGCAATGAATTTTTCACGTCACTCTTCCATTTCAAATCACTCTGTAAGTGTGAAATTGCACTTTTTCCTCTTTATTCAGTATTTGTTCTATCATTTTTATGTCCTGCCTCTTCCGTCATATCGGGATAATCGAAATAATTGCCCGTGAAAAAATTCTGATTACCCAGTTTCTTCGCCGTCATTCTGAACAGCACGCATCCATCAGGGCAGACAACAGTTTTACTATATTTGCTGTCGCCGCCAATATTCTTCAAGTCGCCGCCGCTTCTGACCGCCTCCATGATTGGGAACATCAGCATCATCACTTTGGAGCAGATTCCCTGCCCATCTTCATTGACGGGGCAGCCGTAGGTGCAGCTGTATTTATCCCCAATCTCCTCACCGTTCCGGCAATACCGTTCGGTATGATCGCCATGAAGGAATCCTACCACCTCAATCTCCCATTCATATTCTTCATTATACCATTTTTTCATGCATATACCCCCGTAAATCCCGGTTTGTCACTTTGATTATATCACAAGCACATACCAATCTCAACTCATTTTTGTGGCATCAAAGTTTTTTTCAGCAGCATTCATCAGAGACTGTCACGGATACCGGTTGAAATTTCCCAGCGGCTGTATACGATAAAGAAACAATTTGCAGGTAAAGGAGAATCAGCTTAGGACTAGATCTGGTTTTCAAATACCCTGTTAATCTCTACGTTCAGATGAACAGTGGAAGGAATCCCTAAAACGGATTCACCTGGATTCAGGCAATGCCGGATGCCAAAGCCGTACTC
>CAMWSZ010000340.1 GCA_947177005.1 uncultured Clostridia bacterium
GTTCATGGGCGGCGCGGGCGGAGGGGGCGGTGTATTCTATTATGAAAAGGCGGTCTCTTCCCCGAACGGCATTCTGGCTGTTGTGATCGGACTGCTGTGCGCATTTCTGGCGGGTGCGGCCGCTTCTTTGATATTCAGCTTTCTGACGGTCACTCTGCGTGCCAATCAGAACGTGACCGGTCTGGCATTGTCTATTTTCGGTACGGGAATCGGACAGTTTGTAGGCGAATACATGCGGGTACGGGAAGGTGGTTACATCGCCATTGGCAACACGCTGAAGGAGTATTTTCAGAACTCGCCGTTTCCGAAAGTTCTACAGAATATCCCGTTTGCAGGCGGGGTGCTGTTCGGGAACAGCATTTTCTTCTATTTGGCGCTGCTTCTGGCGGGCGTCATGTACCTGTATCTGAACAGGACCCGTTCCGGACTGTATCTGCGTTCCGTAGGCGAGTCCCCGGCTACGGCGGACGCCGCCGGAATCAACGTGACCCGTTATCAATATCTGGCTGCCGTGACCGGCGGCGGGATCTCTGCAATTGGCGGAATGGTGTACATTACAACGATTGCCGGATGCGTATGGAACCATGAGGGCCTGAGCGGCGTGGGCTGGCTGGCTGTGGCGCTGGTGATCTTCTGCATGTGGCGGCCGCTGTCGGCAATTTGGGGTTCGATTCTGTTCGGCGCATTGATGATTCTGTACCTGCGGCTGGCGATTCCGTTTATTCCGACACAATTGTACAGGATTCTGCCCTATGTGGTGACAGTCATTGTATTGATCGTGTCCAGTATGCGCAACAACAGGGAAAAACAGCCGCCTGCTAATCTGGGACTGTCGTATTTCCGGGAAGACCGGTAATGCGAAACGGGGGAAGCAATACTTCTCCCGTTTTTCTATGCCAATAATTACATTATTATATAAAATACGCGCACAGGAAAGAAAAAACTATTTTTCCTCTTCTTTCCGGTATTTCTCATAGAAATCCTGGAGCAGCTCCTGTTCGGAACATTTCAGGGCCTTGCAGAAGCAGGCCAGTTCATAGTCGGTGACAATACGCTTATTGCGTTCGATTAAGCTAATAGATTGTTGGTCAATACTAACGCCCAGCACCTGCATCCGCGCCGCCAGTTCCTGTTGCGTGACATTGCGCCGTACCCGCATAAGATGTAATTGCATAGAAATTAGATTCTTTTTACCTCTGTATTTCATGTCTCTCATATGTTTTTTACACCTCATTCATATATTTTACTTGACAGTACTGTATTATATGCATTAAAATACAATACAGACACGTATTAAGATAGAGCGTATCTGAATATGAGTACATGTTCACACTTTCAAGCGGTGGGCGTCATGACTTTGGGTAATATGACGGATTTGTGCTCTTATTTCGTATCATTTCGCTGCGGATTTGTAGAAAATGCCTCTTGACTTTAGCAGGTTAAAGCAGTATAGTTTTAAAGTAATTTTCCCTTTGCTGCCGGAGGCGGAGCTGTCCGGCTGTTTGGATGAATGGAAAGCGGCTCTGTCTGACAGAACCGCTTTTTATATTTTTAAAGGAGATTTTTAACGATGAAAAAGAAGTTTCTTGCGTCTTTGCTGGCCGCCGTAATGGTTCTGGGCCTCGCCGCCTGCGGCGGCGGCAACAGCGGTGGTAATTCAGGCAACGGCGGCAGCGCCGGTGACGGGAATACCAGCGTCAACACCCCCGAACCCTCCGTGACTACCCCGGAAGTCAGCACACCCACCGCGTCCTTTACCGTGGGCATCTGCCAGTTGACCCCACACCCCGCGCTGGACGCCGCTACGATGGGCTTTATGCACGCCCTCGACGACAAGCTGCCGGGACAGGTTACTTTCGATCAGAAGGACGCCTCCAATGATTCAAATACCTGCCAAACAATCGTCAACGGCTTTGTGTCCGCCAACGTGGACCTGATCCTGGCCAACGCCACGCCCTCCCTTCAGGCCGCCGCTATCGCTACCGATACCATTCCCGTTCTGGGTACGGCTGTCACGGAATACGGCGTCGCGCTGGGTATCTCCGATTTCTCCGGCACCGTAGGCGGCAACGTCTCCGGCACCTCCGATCTGGCCCCGCTGGACCAACAGGCGGAAATGATTAAAGAGTGGTTCCCGGAGGCTCAGACCGTCGGCCTGCTCTACTGCTCCGCCGAGGCCAACAGCCAGTATCAGGTCGATACCGTTCAGGGCTATCTGGAGGAAATGGGCTACACCTGCACCCAGTACCCCTTCTCCGACACCAATGATATGGCTGCTGTCACCACCACCGCCGCCAATGCCAGCGACGTCCTCTATGTCCCCACTGACAACACCGCCGCCGACAATACCGGCGTTATCGACAACATCTGCCGTCCCCTGAACGTGCCTATCATTGCCGGTGAAGAGGGCATTTGCAGCGGCTGCGGCGTGGCTACCCTGTCCATCAGCTACTACGATATCGGTTATAAGACCGGCGAAATGGCCGCGCAGATCCTGACCGGCGAGGCGGATATCTCCACCATGCCTATTCAGTACGCGCCCCAGTTCACCAAGAAGTACAACGAAGCCATCTGCGCCGATCTGGGCCTGACCCCGCTGGAGGGCTATGAGGCAATTACTGCCGGATAATAAACGCATTTTTTCCGGAAAAAGCGGTGAAAAAGGACTTTCCTTTTTCACCGCTTTCTGTTATACTGTTGGCGATTCTATATTTTTTTGAGGAGGAGAAACATGCTCAATTTTATTAACGCGCTGCCCGGCGCGGTGTCTCAGGGGCTGATCTGGGGCATTATGGCAATGGGTGTATACATTACCTATAAGCTGCTGGATATCGCGGACCTGTCCGTTGACGGTTCGTTCTGTACCGGCGCGGCGGCGTTTGTCGTGCTTTTTACCGGCGGCACAAATCTGTGGCTGGCGATGCTGGCCGCGGTTCTGACCGGCATGGCCGCCGGGCTGGCTACCGGACTGCTCCATACCTTCTGCGGTATTCCGGCGATTCTGTCGGGGATTCTGACCCAGCTTGGACTGTGGTCCATTAATCTGGCCATTATGGGGATGAAATCCACGGTAGCCATTAATATCACCGACACGGAAATGCTGGACAGTCTGCTGGTTTCCCTGCGGTTCGTGCAGGACGTGGCAAAGGGAGACCGCCCCTTCTACCGCCATCCGATTTTTGTGGTGGGGATTGTGACGGCGGTGGTGATTCTCTTTCTGTACTGGTTTTTCGGTACGGAGCTGGGCTGTTCCCTGCGCGCCACCGGCTCCAATCCCAACATGGCCCGTGCCCAGGGCATCAACACAGATTTCACCAAGGTACTGGGCCTGATGCTCTCCAACGGTATGGTGGCTCTGTCCGGCGCACTGCTGGCGCAGTTCAACAGCGCCAGCGAGATCAATATGGGCCGCGGCGCGATTGTCATCGGACTGGCGGCGGTGATTATCGGGGAGGTGCTGTTTGGAAAGCTGTTCCGAAACTTCGCCCTGAACCTGTTGGCGGTATCCTTCGGCGCAATTATTTACTATGTGGTCATCCAAGCGGTGCTGGCAATGGGCTTGAACCCCAACTATTTCTAGCTGCTGTCCGCAATCGGCGTGGCGGTTTTTCTGTCGGTGCCGTATTGGAAAGAAAAATACATGCCGGTCAGGGTCAAAACGGGAGGGACCGAAAATGCTTGAAATCAAAGAGATTTGGAAGACCTTTAATCCCGGGACCGTCAACGAAAAACAGGCCCTCCGCGGCGTCAACCTGACCCTCAAGGACGGTGATTTCGTGACGGTCATCGGCGGCAACGGCGCGGGCAAGTCCACGATGCTGAACGCCGTGGCGGGCACATGGAGCGTCGATTCCGGGACCATTTCCATTGGCGGGACGGACGTGACGCATCTGCCGGAGTTCAAACGCGCAAAATTCATTGGCCGCGTCTTTCAGGACCCCATGCTGGGCACCGCGCCGACGATGCAGA
>CAMWSZ010000341.1 GCA_947177005.1 uncultured Clostridia bacterium
TTCCTGGGTGACGATTTCCTCAATTTCGAGGACGGTCAGGGCGGACAGCACCCGGCGGGTCGGGATCTGAGTTTCCTCGATCAGGTCATCCACCTGCAAGGTACGTCCCTGCAGGGATCTCACAATTTTGATCTGGTCGTCCGTCAGGCCGTGGTCCCCGCGCAGGTCCAAAACCGGCATCTGTGGTTCCTGAGCAGCCGGCTTTTCCGGCTCCGCGGACACCTCTCTGCCGCCGCCGAAATTTTTCGGTTCCTGCCTTCTGCGGTCATGGATCCTATGGGGATACTGTTCCGCATAGTGGTTCAGAATATCCCAGACATCCGTAACCACCCCGGCGCCGTCCCGCAAAAGACGGTTGCTGCCAATGCAGTGCCAATCCTCCATTTGTCCCGGAAAAGCAAAGACGTCCCGCCCCTGTTCCAGGGCGTGGTTGGCGGTAATCAGCGTACCGCTTCTCTCCGGCGCTTCGATGACCACAGTCGCCAGACACAGTCCGCTGAGGATACGGTTGCGCACGGGAAAATGACGGGCCATATGTTTGGTTCCCGGCGGGTACTCCGAAAGAATCGCGCCGCGTACCGCCAGGTCTTCATAGAGATGCCTGTTTTTGGGCGGATAGACCACATCATGACCTCCGGCGATCACGCCCACCGTCACGCCGCCGGCACGCAGTGCGCCAATATGCGCAGAGGCGTCACCGTTCTCCGCGAGGCCCGAAACCACCAGTGCGCCGTGGCTGGTCAGCTGGAACGCGATTTTTTCCGCCATTTGCATGGCGTAGGCCGACGCATCCCGCGACCCAACCATAGCAATCGCCACTTCGTCGTCAAAACACGGCATTCTGCCCTGTACATAGAGCAGGAGGGGCGGATCATAGATGTTTTTCAGGCGGTAAGGATACTCCGCGTCATGAAGCGTAATAATCCGCAGTCCTATCCGTTCGCAGCGGCCCAGCGTCTCATCAGCCTGCGTCAGGGATTTATTTTTCAACTGCTGCATGACGGAACGGGTCATTCCCTCCACCAGTGCGTATTCGCCCTCCTCCGCGAAAAAGACGGCGTCAGGCCCGCCAAAATGCTCCAGAAGCGCCAATTTCATCTGATTTCTCACGTTCTGGAGCAGCGACAGCCAGAGCCAATATTTCAAAGCCGTCATGCGCCCTCCTTTCTACACAACCTGTGTACGCCAATATTTTTATCCATATGGCGAGGTTATTATATATATGAGCAAAACGGTTTTTATTGTATGTTCGACGGCCGGAAGCCCTCCCATAGCAGGACCGCCGCCGCGCCCGCCGCGTTCAGGGACTCGCACCGCTGCCGCATGGGAATCCGGAGCGTTCCCTGACAGGCGTCCAGGGCTTCACGGCTCAAGCCGCGCCCCTCGCTGCCGACCAGTACGACGGCACGCCGCAGGTCCACATCTCGGACATCCTGCGCGTCCTCCCGCAGCGCGCTGCCCCACAGCGTCAGGCCGGACGCCGCCGCCGCGGCCTGCAATTCCGCCAGCGAACAGCGCCACGCCGGGAGACGGAACACCGCGCCCATTGAGGCGCGGACCGTCTTGGGATTGAACAGGTCCGCACAGCCCGGAAGCAGAAGCAGCGCGTCTGCGCCAAAGGCGTCGGCGGTGCGCAGGATCGTTCCCACATTCCCCGGGTCCTGCACGCCGTCCAAAGCCAGATACCGGTTTCCGGTCAGGATATCCGGCAGGGACAGGGCGGGCATGGCCGCGGTAAATAAAACTCCCTGCGGCGCGTCCATTAGGCTGATGGATTTCATCACATC
Source organism: uncultured Clostridia bacterium (assembly GCA_947177005.1). Taxonomy (GTDB): domain Bacteria; phylum Bacillota; class Clostridia; order Oscillospirales; family Oscillospiraceae; genus Pelethomonas. The sequence goes on from CAMWSZ010000341.1 coordinate 1,788, forward strand.
GTCCGGGACCTGCACCACGCGCACCTCCGGCGGCAAAGCCGGACAGCAAATGTCCGGCGTATGCACGACGCAGCGCAGTAAAACGCCGCAGCCGACTGCTTCCTGAAGCAGTTTAACCCCATCGCCCAAAAATTCGCCGCATTTTTTCCGGTAGGAGCTGGACGCGGCCAGTTTCCGGATATGGGTCATCAAGGGATTCAATCTGCTGGTAATAGACTCCGGCATAAAAGACCTCCTGCAAGCCCGCTTTATCCCTTATAATAAAGGTATCGCAACCAGTTGTCAAGCCGGGGATTTCCGCAAATTTTCCCTGTTTTATGTGAAATTCCGAGAAATTCTTTCAAATTCTGACAAGTTATATAAAAAGCGGCGCTTTTTATCATGTACTTTTTATACATTACAAATAGAAGGATTGGAATAATTTTTATTGACTATGACCGGAGGGCGTAAAAAAACGGCCGTCCGGCCCTGAAGAGGGCGGACAGCCATAAAATATCAGATAAACGCCCGGAAAAAGGCTGATCTCACGCGCCGAACACCTCCGCGGCGCGGCGCATATTTTCCGCCGCCGGAACGCCGAACGGACACCGCGTCTCACAGGAACCGCAGCCCACGCATTCCCCGGCCTTATGGGACAGCGCGGCGTAATGTTCCCGGACCGTCTCCGGAATCTCCCCCTGCGCTTTGACAAGATTCAGAAACTTCGTGACCGACGCCACATCGATTCCCTGCGGGCACGGCGCACAGTGGCCGCAGTACATGCAGTGGCCCTTCCAGCTGATCTTCGGCAGCGCGGCAAACGCCTCCGCATAATCCTTTTCGCTCTCCGGCGCGTCCTCATAGGCGATGCTTTGTTTCAGGTCCTCCAGCGACCGTGCGCCGGACATTACGCAGGCCACGCCCGGACGGGTCAGCGCATAGTGCAGGCACTGCCAGGGCGTCAAAGCCTTTCCCGCCGGCGACAGCTCCGCGCTCAGCAGATCGCCGCCCCCGAACGCTTTCATCACCGTAATACCCACGCCCAGCCGCTGACAGGTCTCGTACAGCTCCTGCCGCTGCGGGTCCATGTTGACCAACGGTTTCTCGTAGTTTTTCTCCGCCCAAAGCTCCTCTACATCTTCATTGGCGGGCTGGAGGTCATAGCAGGGGTTGACGCTGAACATCAGCACATCAATCAGGCCCGAGTTTACAGCCGCCAGTGAAACCTCCGGATTGTGGCTGGACATACCAACGCATTTTATTTTCCCGGTCCTTTTCAGCTCCAAAGCATACTGCATTACATCGCCGCTACGGACCTGTTCCCAGTCCGCCATGGAGTCTACGTAATGGATCATACCGATCTCCGCACAGTCCGTTCCCAGACGGTGCAGCTGATCCTCAAAACCCGCCTTCACTTCCCGGATTTCCCGGGTCCGTTTGTATTGGCCGTCCTGCCAGACGGTACAGAGATGCGCCTGCAAAACGAATTTTTCCCGGCGGCCCCGGAGTGCGCGGCCCAGATTGTCGCGGAAGTCCGGATTGGGCGTATAGAGGTCGATGCAGTTGACGCCTGCCCGCTCCATTAGATCGAGCCATTCCTTCACTTCTTCATAGGACTTCCCGAGAAAGCCCTCGCATCCCATACCGATTTCACCCACACGGATGCCGGTCCGGCCTAATGTACGCTGCCGCATAAGTATTAGTCTCCTTCCGTCATTTTCGTATATTTCAGGGATTCTGTTCCTATCATAACATCTGGAGTTATCTCCAAGTCAAGCTGTTTTTACAGATACGGAAGCGGCGCGGTATGAGCGGCATACTGCGCCGCTTGGGTACTCCGTTTATTTCCCGGCGGGCTTCAAAATCAAATTCACCAGTTTGTTTTTGACATGGATCACCTTAACGATCTGCATTCCTTCCAGCGCCTTGGCGACCTTGCCCAACTGCTTGGCGGCCTCCACCACAGCCGTTTCTTCACTGTCTACGGGAACGGTGATTGTACCGCGCAGCTTGCCTTGGACCTGTACAGCCATATCCACAGACGACGCAACGGTTTTACTCTCATCATAGGCGGGCCAGGACATCTGGCAGATCATTTTTCCCGTCTCCCCGGCAAAGCCCAGCATCTCCCACAGCTCCTCGCACATATGGGGCGCGAAGGGGCACAGCAGCAGAAGAAGAG
>CAMWSZ010000342.1 GCA_947177005.1 uncultured Clostridia bacterium
CAGCAGCCACAGGCCCCACAGGGCGGTCAGCCCGCCCGCCGCTATCCCCCGGAACCGGGGCGCCGACCACATAGCCAGGGACAGCAGGGCAAACAGAACCGCCGCCAGCACAAAAATCCCTCGTTTCCGCCCGCGTTTCCCCAGAATATTCCGGAAACGCTCCTTCATGACTTCTTTCCCGCCATAGAAGTGGGTGGACAATACTGCCCGGCTTAATCCCTTCTGCCGGTGAATCGATGCCAGCAAAGTTTCGCTGTATGCCCGGCGCACCGTCACATCGGACCCGGCTACCACGGCGTCGTCGCAGGTAAGTTCCAGGTCCCGCTCCGCTTCTCGCCGCAGGAGATAGACCAGCGGATTGAACCAGTGCAGGGCGTTTGCCAGCATCAGCAGCAGCTTGTACCAGAGATCGTGCCGCCGGTAATGGGTCAGCTCGTGGCGGAGAATGAAAGACAATTGCTGTTCTCCCCACTCCTCGCCGGGCAGAATCAGGCAGGGCCGGAAAATCCCCAGCAGCATCGGAGAGCCCACCGCGCCGCTTACCCACAGCGGCGGCGCGTTTTTTACGCCCATGTCCTGACACACAGCCCCATAAATTTTAGCGGTTTCCCCGCCGGGAGTGCGCCGCCAGCGCCGTACTTTATGCCGGAAAAACAGGTTCCCTGACAAATGGTACAGCGCAAACAGGGATATGCCGGCCGGCCATATATAGGGCAGATGATCCTGTACACGCCAGGTCCTTCCCGTGCCGTCCAGCTGAACGCTTGGTCCGTCGCTCTCCGGCACGGTGGAGATACTGCTGCCGGGAATCCGGATCTCCACGTCCGGCACTTGAATTTCGACAGGCGTCCGGAGCGGTTCCGACATCTCCCACCGCACCGGCAGCGACAGAATCGCCAGCGCAAGCCATACCCAATAGCGCCAGCGGGCGCTGTAGCGTTTTGACAGGACCGGTTTCAGCAGCGTCAGCAGTAGGACCGCCGCGCCCGCGATGATGCTCCATTTGAAAACGTCGAGAAAAATCTCCATTTTATTCTTCCTCCAGTTGGTCCAGATATTGCCGCAGTTCGTCCAGGTCCTTTTTTTGAATAGCTTTTCCGTCGTAGAGGGCGGCGGCCATGCCGGTAAAGCTGCCGCCGTAGAGGCGGTTGAGGACGCTGCGGCCCTCCGCCGCCCGGTACGCCTGCGCGGTAATCAGCGGGCTGTACAGGTTGCACCGTCCCTCCTTCCGGCTCGACAAAAATCCCTTTTCCACTAACCGGTTCATAGCCGTTACCACCGCAGGCAGCGCCCAGTTCCGGCTGGCCCGCAGCCGCTGGTGTATGTAGGTTGACTGTACCGGTCCCTCCGCGTTCCACACCGCAAGCATGATTTCCAGCTCCGCGTCTCCCAATCGTTTCATGTGTGTACCTCCTATTTCTATGTTATACAGCTGTATAACTTGACTTTATTATACGCTTGTATAACAAAAAAGCAAGTTACAAAATGGCAACAAAAACGCAAGGGGCTGTCTCAAAACGATGAATGCATCGCAGAGAGACAGCCCCCATTCTGTTTACTGCTCCAATACAGCGTATACGCCGTAGATATAAGACTCATTTTCCCCGGCCAGCTCCGGCAGAGGTATGAGGGAACCATCAGGTCCCGCCGCCGTCCGCAACTTGCCGGTGTGGAGATGATAGGTGTTTGTCTGCTCTGTACCATCGGTAAAGGTAACAATAACGCTTAGCAGCCCGCCGTCAAATGCGTCGATGTTGATCTGGTTTTCCTTCTGTGGATCATCCTCAAAGGTAATGCCGGACTTCCAGAGTCCATACCACATGTCCTGATCGTAATTTACAGTGAGAGTATTCTCAAACGGAATCATTTCCTGGAAGGACCAGACGCCGTTATCATCCTGGTCAATGGATGCCGGTGCAAGCTCATTCCGGCCCTGGGCCTCACGAATCTCCTGCTGCTGCTCCGCCGTCAGATCATGCAGAATGCGGTAGCTGTACAGTCCGCCCCGGTCCAGTGACAGCGACACCGTCTGAATATTTTCCCCGGTGACCCGGAAGAGACTGCCGGTAAAAAAGCCGTCCCGCTCCAGCCAGTACATTCCGCTGCCGCTGCCCATAGCCAGACTGCCGTCCTCTCCGGCGGGGTACTGCGTCCCCAGACCGGCGGCGTAGGCGGTCAGGCTGAAGACCTGGGCCGTTGATGTGGCGGGCTGTGCGGGCTTGACTGGACCGCTCTGGCCGGCCAGTGTATCCAGTCCGTCCGGAATGGTCTCTGGCCTTGTCATGGCAAACATAGCTGCGCCTGTAATCAGCACCAGCGCGGCAGCGGCGCACAGGGCCATGCGCAGGATAGAACCGTTCTTTTTCTTCATAGAATTCACTCCATTCTGTGTTGTATGGGTATTCTGCCGTGCAGCAGCCAGCAGCACCTGGTCAGTAAGGCTGGCGGGCACTTGAATACGCTCTGTCAGGTTCTGATACTTGTTTTTCATCGTCAATACCTCCCAGCAAATTTTTCAGCGCAAGCCGTGCCCGGTGCAGCCGGGTGCGCACGGTGGCCGGCGGGACATTCAGCATAACCGCAATCTCCTCTGTCTGGTAGCCCTCGGCATAGTGCAAATGCATCACTGTGCGCTGCTTCTCCGGCAGCCGCGCCACTGCATCCCACAGTTCCGCCGCCCCGCTGTCTACGGGACCGGCCAGTTCCGGCACCTCGTCCAGAGCCAGCACCGGACGGCGCAGCCGGAAACGATATATATCTGCACAGCGGTTGAGCGTGGCCCGAAGGAGCCATGCTTTCATGTGCTCACCCTTCCAGTCCTGCCGCTGCTCGCTGAGCAGGCGGAGAAACACATCCTGATACACGTCCTCCGCGTCCTCCACATTCTGCATCCGGCACAGGGCCAGACGGTACACCGCACCGCCATAGGACTCCATAGCATGACGCAGGAACTGTTCCTGTTCTGCCATACGGATACCTCCTTTACAGTGTCTTGAAAAGCTTTTCACTTATAAAACGGCGAGACAGGCAGAATTGTTTCATCCAAAAGAAAAGTTTTTTCCGGCAGCAAAACAGCGGGGCTGTCTCTCTGCGATGCTTTCATCGTTTTGAGACAGCCCCTTGGGGGTAACGCCGCTCAGCGTCTTTTAAACTTTATACATGGTAGCAGCCGCCGCCGATGAACTCCCGCATAAGGGACGTATTTGGGATATTGTCCGCAGGAATGGGCAGGAAATAGTGCAGGTATTTCAGCAGCCGCTTGGCCTCGATATACTCCTCGCTGTCCCGGGGGACGCCGAAGAGCAAGGGCTGTATGTAGGGCTTCAGCAGGGCGGTCTCGTAGATCAGGGCCGAGTTGAAGATCACATCCGCGCTGTCCTGGAAGGGGAAAATATTGTTCTCCTCCCCGCGCCGTACCGACGGCCACATCTTAATCGTCGCCTGCGCACTGTACCCGCGGGTCCGGGCGTCGCGCTCGATGCGCCGCAGCAGACGGGCGTCGGTGGTGGAGCTGCAATTGTGGTCGTCAATGTTCAGCGTCGTCAGGCAGCTGATATAGATTTTATACTTGCTCTCCCGGGGCAGCGAATGCGTGAACTGATCATTGAGGCAGTGGATGCCCTCGATCACCAGCACGTCCTCTTCCCCTAACGTGAGAAAATTACCGTTGTACTCCCGCGCACCCTTCTTGAAGTTGAACATGGGCAGTTCTACCGTCTCGCCGTTCAGCAGCCGGACCATGTCCGTGTTGAACTGCTCCACGTCCATTGCGCCCAGACATTCAAAGTCGTACTGTCCGTTTTCATCTTTTGGGGTGTCCTCACGGTTCTTGAAATAGTTATCCGTGGCAATGGCGTGGGGCCGCAGGCCGCAGGCCCGCAGCTGTGTCGAAAGCCGGTGGGAAAAGGTGGTTTTGCCGGAGGAGGACGGCCCCGCGA
>CAMWSZ010000343.1 GCA_947177005.1 uncultured Clostridia bacterium
AGCTCATATTTGGTGCCCTCCGAGCCGTAGCTTCTGGTCATGGCGGCCACCCTTCCGGCGTCCAGGAAGGTGAAGAACATCAGGGCGTCCACATTGATGTCGGCGGAGCTCCAGCTGAAAAGCCGTTCGCCGGTGTTGGTGTCCGTATTGTAGCCGTAGAGGGAATCGCCGCTGTCATAGTAAAACAGGTATTTGCCCGCGCCGTCATAGATGCTGCGGGCATAGCTGCCGCTCATGGGGTACTCCGTGCCCCACTGCTTGTTTTCCGCGTCGATGCAGCGCACAACGTCGCCGTTCTCTTCGGTGTAGTACTCGGTGGCGAGAGTGCCGTCGCTGAGGCGGAACAGACGCCAGGCGTTGCCCTCCAGCTTGCACACGACGTCGCCGTCCTTAACTACCGCCACGCCGCTTTTGTAATCCTGATCCGTATAAGAGACGTAGAGATAGCCCTTGTCATCCAGGACTGTGTTGTCCACATACTTGGCGTCCAGGAGCTCTCTGAGGGCGGAGGACTCCATGCGGCTGATCTCCTTGCCGGTGCTGTCCAGCTGGCGCTCAAGCTGGATTTCCTCGGTTTCTGTCTGATACTCCCACTTATTGTCTTTGGTCTCATCGAAATCATCGGGGAGGTCATAGGAATAGAGGTCAACAGCCTCCGTGACCCACAGGGTGCCGTCCGCGCCGCATCGGATGCCGCGGACATTGCTCCAGCCGCTGTCATCCGAGAGATCGTAGGCCGGCTCATAGTTTTCCAATTCCACCGCGCCGCTGCCGTCCAGCGGGATGCGGTAGAGGGCGGTGTGGTAGTCGTAATTGGTATAGGTCTCACCGGTGTCGGGGTCCGTGACCTCCTCCTCGGTGGAGACGCTGGCGACAAGATACACATTTTCGCCGTCGCAGCAGCCGCTGTCTATGTAATCCACCTCAATGCCCAGGTCCAGAAATTCCGGGACATAGACAGTGCCGCTGAGCTGATTGGCATCACTGCCGTTTTTCTTATCACCGCCGCTGCCGCAGGCAGCCAGTCCCAGAATGATGCACAGGGCCAGCAGCAGAGCGGTCAGGCGGTTGCCGTATACTTTCATGATAAGTACCTCCTTCAAATAAAATACCATAGGAAAAAGTCTGTTTCTATTCTACGGGGCCTTGTATCAAACTTGCATCATTCTTTTATCAGTCTGGATACAAATTTCTTTAAGAAACTATTAACTTTCTATCCGGGAAAGGTTACATATTCTCGCCCACGTAGAGCTGGACGCGGTCCTGAATCCGGCTGGCGGCGGCAGCAGTATCCAGATCGCCCGCGAAGTATGCGCCTGTGACGTCCTCAATGATGCTGAAGATGCTCTGATCGTAGCTGTTGAAGGAATCAATGGCGTTATAGAGTGCCATAGTCCGGTCCACGTCCTCCTGTGTGGCGGCGTAGCATTCGATACGCAAATCATCGGTGATATACCAGGAGTCAGTGGCGATTTTGACCGGCTGGCCGTCCTCATCCAGAACCGGCTGGTCATTTTCATCCATTTCATAGATTTCCGTCATCTGGCTGTCGCGGTACTTCTCAAAATCGGACTTGTTCACAGGATATCCGTTGAAATAGTACCGCTGTCCCCAATAGTCCTTATGCTCCTCATCGGCCTGGGGCAGAAGCAGTTCCCGGATGAAGGACCACGCGGCGTCCTTATCCGCGCAGGAGGAGGACATGGCAAAGGCAGCACCGTTGGCGTAGAAGCAGCTTCCGACGGAACCGTCCTCTCTGGGGTAGCCGACGTAGGAGCAGCCGCCCTCAAAGAGCTGGTTATAGAGCTGATCCCGGGTAAAGTCGTAGAGGTAAGCGGTGGAGAGCAGCTGTTTGCCGTTCAACATGCGGGTATACGGGCTCTCATACTCGTCGTCCATATGGTCCTCCCAGTTGTACTCGGCGGGGAAGCTGTTGCAGAACTCCAGCAGGGCCTTGAAATTGTCGCTGTCGAAGGAGCAGGTGCCGGTGTTCCAGTCCACAAAGCTGCTCAGATTCATGGACATTACGTTTTCCAACATATATTCTTTAATATCGTCCTCACCAAAGATCGTGCAGCCCTCCGGCATGGATGCAAGAGCGGTTTGCAGATCGGCGAGAGTCCAACTCATGCGGTCGCCCACAATGGACGCGGGGCCCACGACGCTTTGCATGGAGAAGGTGGAAAAGACCGTATAGAGTTTTCCGTCGATGCTGGCAGCGTCCAGCACGTGTTCCATGAGAGCCTGCCGTCCGCCGATCCCGGTGTCGGCTTCGATGTAGGGCCAGAGGTCCTCCAGGATGCCTTTGGCGGCATAGCGGTTCATGGGGAGATCATCCGTATAGAAGATGTCCGGCACGTGACCGGCGGCAATCTCGGTATTGAGCTTGGTCAGGCCGGCGGTGTTGTCCGCGCCGGTGTTGTACTCGCCGTAATCAACCACCTCGATCCGGCAGGTATCGCTTTCCTGATTAAACTCCATGACCCGGTTTCTGACATCGTATCCCACCCACATGGAGGCCAGTGTAATGGTCTTTTTTTCGGGCAGGGTCTTGGCGTCGGTGGGGGTGAGAATGGTCAGCTCGCCGCGGATGCCCTCTTCCTCCCAGTACTGCGACACCGCCGCTACACGCCCGTCGTCCAGGAAACAGTAAAAATCGACGTCGCTGCGGTTGAGGCCCGCTCCCAGCCAGGAGAAGATTTTTTCACCCTCCGCAGCGCCCTTTTTCCAGCCGTATACGGAGTCGTTGTTCTGGTAATAGAACAGGTAATCGCCGCCGCCGGAGAAGGCGTTATAGGCGTTCTGGCTCAGCTCCATTGTCTCGCCCCAGGTCTGGTTCGCCAGGTCGATGACCCGCATCTGGTAGCCGTAATTGTCGTCCGTGTGGTAGGACGCACGCAGGCCCATACTGCCGTCGCCCAGCGGGATGAGGTTCCCATAGGCTTCCTCCTCCAGCGTCAGTTCCAGAATTTTATTCAGGTCTTTATCCAGCCCGATTACCTTGTTGTCCGATGTAAAGTAAATATTTCCGGCCTGATCGAAGACGGTGCTGCCGATATATTCGACCCCCGCCTTTTCCTCCAGCGCTGTCATATCCATACGGTCCAGCTCCTTGCCGGTCTCATCCAGCTGGCGGCGGATGATCGTGTCCTCATAGTCAGTCTGGTATTCCCATTTCTCATCGGGATTCTCCTCCGGATCAAACCCCTCCGGGAAATCATAGTGGAAGACAGTCATGTCCTCCGTGACCCAAATGGTGCCGTTTTCTCCGATCTGGACCGTGTCAATATAGATATTGCCGTCGCTGCCCTCGGGGACATCCGGCATCGCGTAGTTGTCCAGTTCCTGCACCGCGCCGCCGGTGAGGGGAACACGGAAGAGGCCGGTACGCATATCATAGTATGTATATTCTTCTGTCTCACCGGTATCGGGATCAGTCCAGGTCTCGGTTTTCTCCTCGCCCCGGACGTCCGCCACAAAAAAGAGATTGTCTCCGCTGACGCAGCCCTGATTGATGTAGTCGATGTTGTCCATCTTCAGTTCCAATGTCTCCGGGACATACACGACGCCGCTGTTCTGCTGGCCGTTTTTGCTTTTGTCCCCGCAGGCGGCGAGAGACAGGATGAGGCTCAGCGCAAGCAGGAGAGCGGTAAATTGGGGTTTCCTTTTCATAAACACATCCTCCAAAAATAGTATAGGGTCCTTCAAAAGTACAGACGGGAACGGAGCCCGCAAGGTTCCCCGACGCGGAAAAATTCTACACAGCAAGCGTATCAAATTTGCATCCAATCCGGCATGTAAATTGTTAAAATTTTTTTAACGCCGGGGAACGGTTTCAACAAAACCGACAAAATTCCCACGGAAATCAATTTTGCAATATGGTTATCCCTTTAGCTCAGCCTGAGAAAAGGCCGGAATATGGGACACC
>CAMWSZ010000344.1 GCA_947177005.1 uncultured Clostridia bacterium
GCTCCAGAAATGACACATAATCCTTCGCCGTACCGTTGGGAAACTCCCGCTGTTCCTCATACAGCTGGTGTTCTTCTAACGGATTGGGCCTAGTATCGGCGTTCCTTTGCCGGATAGCGTTCCATTCGGCCTGTTCCGCCGCCGTAGCGGTACGCAGCCCAGCAAGCTTTCCGTTTTCGTACACGGCGTACAGCTCAACTGCATTCGGGGCAAAACTGTTTCCGGTGTGTTCCGTAATCCAGATATTTTTCTGTTCGTCCGTGATGCCCTGTACTTCACGCCCCTGATAATACATTTTCAGGCCGTTGCCGTCGTGGTCGGGGTCGTCGAACTTGTAGGTCAGGCCAAACGGCAGATAGGGCGCCAGCAGTTCGTCCCAGTGTTGTCCGACATCCTCCGAAAACTGCCGGTACAGTTCCGTGTCCTCCTCGCTCTCCTCCTCAATCGGCCTGAAAACGTAATCGGTGATCAGTACCTGCAAGCTACCGGTACTGAGACGGTCCTCTAAATTTTTGATCTCCTGCTCCACAAGCGTTTCCATATAGGCGGAATCCTTCAATTCCTCTCTGGTACGCTCCCACAGAAGCGCCGTCATCACAGTCTTTACGTTCTGTTTCGCCTTTTCGTATTCCCCGACCGTCAGCTTCTCCGCATCCAGAATATCCATCACAAACGTATACTCCAGATGCGCATTCATCGCAGGTGTACTGGGGTCTGTTGGCAAGTAATTCAGGATACCGTCATGATGCCCGTGACCGGAAAATTCACGGCGCTTCCATCGTTCCGCCGTCAAAGGCTCATAGACATTGCAATAATATTCCCGGAATGCGTCAAGCGCTTCATTTGCTTTTTGGTCATCGAAATATCTGTACGTTGCTCCTCCCAGGGACTTCGCATACCGCTCGATCAATTCAATGTCTTCCGGCGTATCCCGTTCCGTCCACATTTTTTCCTGATATGCGGCAACGGTCATATCCTCGTACCCCGCAAACCACAGGGAAAACAGGCGTTGACTTTCCTTTTTATTAAACTCCGGGCTGGGCAGCTCCATTTTTTTCAGATACTCCCGCAGGTCTTCCGTCTTGGATTCTGCCGACACCGCAAACCCGACGGATACCATACACACCAGCACCGCCGCCAGCAGTACGGCCAGCATGGATGTTTTTTTGATCTTCATAATGGCACGAATCCTTTCTTCTATCGCGTTTTTGCTGAAACCGCTTGCCAGCGGTGAAAAACGGCCTTTTTGTTCCTCCATTCCGATGAGCGTCAGCGCATAGGCGGACCGTTTCCCAAGACCGAAGCGCCGCACCACCGTCTCGTCACAGCTCAGCTCAATGTCCCGGTTGGCCAGCACGTACATGGCCCAAGCCAGCGGGTTGAACCAGTGGACGCACACCGCCGCCGTCAGGACCAGCTTTGCGGCCGCGTCGAACCGCTGCACATGGACGAATTCATGCTCCAGCACATAGGCGGTCTGTTCCGTGTCCGACCAGTCCAGCCCAACGGGCGTCAGGATCACAGGACGCAGGATGCCGTAGGTCAGCGGCGCGGACACTTCCCTGCACTGCCGCACTGTCAGCGGACGTTTCAGCAGGTGTTCCGCCAGCCATGCCGAAGCCTGTTCGACGGGTTCTGAGCAGGCAAATTTCCGGCGTCCCCACACATAGGAAGCCGCAAAAAATGCGGTGCAAAGCGCCGTTCCCGTCCCCCAGACAATCAGCCGGACCGGGATTTGCAGTCCCTGTGTACGGCCAACATCGACAGATACATAGGCAGGCGCGGCAGTATCCAACGTCACAGCTGCCGGACGGACCGGCATTACTTTTTCCACAATTTCCACTGGTTCCGGCGGAGTCTGCACGCGCAGCGGCGACGGTACGGAAAAGGGTATCAGCAGCCGCAGCGCCGCCAGTCCCCACAGCGTACAGAATACACGTTTCGGCAGACGGTGCAGGGCCAGGGCGCGGATGATGATAATGACTGCAATCATAATTCCGCCGAAAAAACTCATTTCTGTCAGGCTCACGGCGCACTCACTCCAATTCCTTTACAATTTCTTTCAGCCGTGCGATTTCTCCGGCTGACAGCCGCTTTCTGTCCAGCAGAGACGCAAACAGCCGGTCCGCCGCACCGTCGAAGAGGCGGTCTACCAGCGCGTCGGTCTCGGCCTGCTGGACCTCCTCCTTTGCAATCAGCGCATGACACAAAAAATTGGGTTCCCGGCGTTCAACCGCACCTTTTTTGATGCAGCGTTTGATAATCGTATAGGTGGTGTTGATGTTCCAGCCGGTCTCCTTGCCGAGCACATCCGAGATATGTTTTGCTGTGACGTCCCCCTCCCGCCACAGCACGCCCATGACCTTCAGCTCTGAGTCGAACAGTTTATGTTCCATTGTCGAACCTCCTTTTGCTGTACTACTACAGTAGTGTACGCTGTTATACTACCATAGTAGTATATTCCTGTCAAGGATTTTTTTCGGGATGACGCAAAAAACTGCCGTCCTGCGTAGGACGGCAGAAAAATTATTTCTCGTATTGAGCCTGCACGGCGTCCGGCAGTTCGTTATAGAGCATTTCCGCCCAGCTGATGACGCCCCGCATAGGTGCGGTTTCGATCCGGATAAAGGCTTCATCCTTCAAAATCCGGGAGGTATCCAAGGTCATGTTTTTCCCCTGACCGTTCTCATCGTAGACATAGAGGGAATATTGATAGTTCATGCCGCCGTGGGGGGCGATTTCGGTAACGCTGCCGTTGTCGATCTGACTGTAGTAATAGGTTGTGTGTTCCGACGTCGCCTGATAGATTTTGCCGAAGCTAAAAATCGCCGCGCCAATGGTGATTACGGCCGCGCTGACAGTAATCAGAACAATTTTGGCTGTTTTTTTCATATTGCCGGTGCCTCCTGTTATGTTGTTTGCAGGCACTATTATATACGCTTTCTTTGGATAGATTCCATAGCTTTACCTTACAAAATTGCGGGAAACCTTACAGTAGTGTAAGATTATAGAATTGTATAGACAGGGGGCGGCAAAAAAGCAGCCGCGCCGGAACGCAGCTGCTTTTTATGAGGCAAAATTACTCGTCGATCTCGATGACGACGCCGGAACCAACGGTACGGCCACCCTCACGGATAGCGAAACGCAGGCCCTTCTCGATAGCGATGGGGGTAATCAGCTCGACCTTCATATCGACGTTATCGCCGGGCATGCACATCTCAACGCCGTCGGGCAGGGTGATGACGCCGGTGACGTCGGTGGTACGGAAGTAGAACTGGGGACGGTAGTTATTGAAGAAGGGGGTGTGGCGGCCGCCCTCGTCCTTGGACAGGACGTACACCTGGCCGACGAACTTGGTGTGGGGATGAATGGAGCCGGGTTTAGCCAGAACCTGACCGCGCTCAATGTCGGTCTTGGCGATACCGCGCAGCAGGCAGCCGGCATTGTCGCCAGCCTCGACGTAATCCAGAGTCTTGTGGAACATTTCCATGCTGGTGACGACGGTGGTACGCTTCTCATCGGTGAGGCCAACGATTTCGACGGTCTCACCGGCCTTCAGCTGGCCGCGCTCGACACGGCCGGTAGCGACGGTGCCGCGGCCGGAGATGGTGAAGACGTCCTCAACGGGCATCAGGAAGGGCATGTCGGCCTTACGGTCGGGAGTGGGGATATAGCTGTCAACGTTGTCCATCAGTTCCTTGATGCAGGCATACTCGGGAGCGTTGGGATCGTTGCTCTCGCTGACCAGAGCGTTCAGAGCGGAACCCTTGATGATGGGGATGTCGTCGCCGGGGAACTCGTAGGAGCTCAGCAGCTCACGGACTTCCATCTCAACCAGCTCCAGCAGCTCCTCGTCGTCCACCTGGTCGCACTTGTTCAGGAACACCACGATGGCGGGCACGCCTACCTGACGGGCCAGCA
>CAMWSZ010000345.1 GCA_947177005.1 uncultured Clostridia bacterium
TTTAGACAATATGTAATGACCTCCGATTTGTAGTTTCGTGGATTTACCTGTACACTATGGATTGGAAAATATCAATGGTAACAGGGTTTACCGCATACAAATGGAGGTCATCAAATGAATTATAACACAGTTTTCGTCGGAATGGATGTACACAAAGAAACTTTTTCTCTCTGCTGTTACACAAATGAGAAAGAAATAGCTGAATACCCGCAGAAAGTGGATGCACACTACAGCAAAATCCTTAACTATCTGGAGGCAATGCGTTTCCATTACGGTGACGATGTTAGCTTTATATGCGGTTATGAAGCAGGATGTCTCGGTTTTGCTCTTTATCACCAGCTGACAGTGCATAATGTGAAGTGCATTATCCTCGCACCCACCACAATGGCCAAGCCAGCCAAAGGCAAGAAAATCAAAACGGACAAAAGGGATGCTGCCCTCATCGCCAAGTGTCTGGCTCACCATGATTACAGTCCGGTACATATACCTACAGAACATGATGAACAGGTAAAAGAATATATCCGTATGCGCCAGGATCATAAACTGGCCCTTAAGAAAGTAAAGCAGCAGATCCTTTCTTTCTGTTTGCGGCATAACTACCGTTTTGACGGAACATCAAACAACTGGACTGCAGCCCACATCGCATGGCTGCGCGCGTTGAAGCCCGGCGGCATTTATGGTGAAATCCTGACAGAGTACCTTCTTACCTTTGATACCCTCACGGATAAACTGGGGCGCCTCGACAAACGGATTGGGGAACTTGCGTCTGACGGGGAGTACAAAGAAAAAGTCAGCAAGCTTTCCTGCTTTATCGGAATCAAGACACAGACGGCACTTTCCGTCATCGTGGAGGTCGGAGACTTTAAGCGTTTTGCGTCAGCGCAGCACTTTGCGTCTTATATTGGCCTGGTTCCCGGTGAAGATTCCAGCGGCGGAGACCAAAACCGGCTTGGCATTACAAAAGCAGGCAACAGCCAGGTCAGGACGCTCCTTGTGGAAGCCGCACAAAGCTTTAGCCGGGGACAGGTCGGCTACAAGTCAAAAGCACTTAAGGAACGGCAATCCGGTAATTCCCCAGCAGTTATAGCCTACGCTGACAAGGCCAACGAACGGTTACGCCGCCGTTACTATAAACTTGTACTTGGCAAAAGCAAGAAAGCAAACGTCGTAAAAACAGCAATTGCCCGGGAACTTGCCTGCTTCATCTGGGGCATGATGACGGAGAATATCTCATGAATACAACATCGTGCCGCCAATGTCAATGGTGCGAGCACCGCCTACGGCGGCAAGCCATTGACATCGTCGTCCCGTTGCTGTAGCGGGTAATTAAGCAGTTGTAAGATGGCTTAAGCCATTTACAACTGGCCGGAAACCAGTAACAACTGAAGGCAGCTTGAAGGAGCGTTGACTCTTTCAAGGTTCGAGCTATCTACGAAAAAACTATGATGGCATGGGTAACCATGATCCACGCTTTTAGACGGTAGAGCTCACGGCGGACCATTGACCTGTCGGTAAGGAGTGAATCCTGAATCCACGTATATCAGAGTGGCCAATGCCGGGAACTGATACCCAATGCTCCTTCCAGATGCCTTCAGCTAAAATTTAACAAAAAGTTTGTGGTGACCTAAACTTACCTCTTGACAAAGGTCATTACATATCAGTTTTTTATATTTACCAGATTTTTATAGCTATTCCTTTCACTTCGTTCAAGTTACAAAGCGTCATGAAAACTATCTATTTTTCGCAGCCCGCATGGGCGCACATAGATCGTGTAAGCTGCCTTCACAGCCGAAATTCCCCTACTTATAATACTCCTTAATCAACTCCTCCACAATCTCCTGCGACAACTCATACATCTCATCCAACCGTGCCTCATAATTATCTATCGTCAGCCGCTCCTCCCCTTTTGCCAGCTTATCATAGACATAATAGTTGATATCCTTAGAAAAGTGAATCATGTCCATGTAGTTATCCAGATTTGTAATAATCTCCCGATCGTCCTGATAAAAGTAAATCTCCGCATTATCATATTGCAAGAGTGCTTTCACCGCCTGTTTTTCATTATAGATCACGGCGTCTCTTTCACCACTGCGGTATGCGTTATCCCACCACAGCATAGAGTAAGGTGAAAAGAAGAACTTAAAAGTAGTCTCCGGATGCGCCTCTACCTGTGCGGTGAGAAGTGCAATATTTCCGGTAAGTTCCGTAGTGTTTGCAGTTTCCGGCTGCATATTTTTGATAGAAGGAAGACGGGTATATAAGCCCATCGCCATATCCTGTCCGAAATATTTCCATTGTGCCCAGTTGTAGGAGTCTCCCTCATCGTAATCGCCGATAAAAGAATAGGCCAGCATATAAGGAAGCTTTTCCATCAACACGTCCTTATTGAGCACATAGGAATAATCATTGAAAGGATTCTTATCATATAAATACATCGGGCAGCCCGTAGACACGTAGGTGGGTTCTGTGCTTGCTGACAGGGAAGAAGGATCAATATTGTAGAAGACATATTTCAAGTCACGTCCTTCATAGGCATTATCTAACAGATAACACAAATCCGCGGTGGCGCCATAAGAACGGATTGCCTTGATCGTGTTGCATCCGAATCCCCCGTCAAACCAGTAATTATTATAATTTTCACAGACCGAAGATCCCACGATCAGCGCATCATAATCGAAGGTGCGTAGCGTGCCGATGCACTGATATTCTTTGTCGGTCAGCACCGCCTTCAGTCCCGGCAGCGGTTTGTGGTATTGGTAAAAAGGGTCAAAGATTGCTACTATAGTGATGACTGCTGCCAGAAGAATACTCATCCGTATGAAAAAAGATTTAATAAATTTCTGATCCGTATCCATATGTTTTATACCTTCCTATAGACTCAGTTCCATGTAAGCGAAAAATTATGCCATACATAATGTCAGGCGCATTCGGTTTAACTTAATGATATTATTTGTGAATGACTGAGCAATTACTAAAAATTGAAATATAAGAACGTACTCACCTGCGATAAAGATACAATACACCATATTAACAGAATGCAGATGATCCAACATCTCTTTGAAGTCAGTTCCCCGCGCATAGTGCGCTCATAGGCATTGGGTCTGAATACCAGATAAAATGCCAGCGTAAACAATAAAAGCATGACAATCACATACAGGTACCCGGCCAGATTCGGCGCTGCCATATCCAGGGCTTGTCTGATCACATAGATTTCAGAAACATTAAGCTGCGCCGCGACATCGAAAATTTTGCCCGTATAGCTTCCGGAGAAAAGATTCTTAAATAGTTGGATCGCCGCGATCATACTTCCGCTTCGGAAGAAAAAGAGCGACATATTAAACAATGTAAAAGTGAAGATCCAACCCAGCCATGCGGGAATATGGAAAAGTGCCGGCCTCTTCTCATCCCGTCCTTTGATACCGATAATTCCCAGATTGTCCCAGACAACCAGCAGTCCATGTATAGCGCCCCATGCCACATAAGTCCAGGCGGCCCCGTGCCATAGTCCGCTTAAGAGGAAGATGATAAAGGTATTGACGAGCATGCGTACCCGGCCCTTCCTGCTGCCGCCCAGTGGAATATACACGTAGGTGATGAAGAAGCGGGAGAGGGTGATATGCCATCTTTGCCAGAATTCTTTAATAGTGCACGCGCGATAGGGTGAATTGAAATTAACGGGCAGTTCAATATTGAACATTCTGCCAAGTCCGATCGCCATATCGGAATAGCCGCTGAAGTCAAAGTACAGTTCGAACGTGTAGGACAAGATCACCGCTACCGTGGAGATGCTATCCAAGGAAAAGGTCTGTGCAAATCCATAGTTAGCAGCCAATGCAAAGGTGTCTGCCAACAGTACCTTCTTGGCAAGCCCAAGTACAAACAGATAGATGCCGCGGGAAAAAGAAGCCGCGTTAAAGC
>CAMWSZ010000346.1 GCA_947177005.1 uncultured Clostridia bacterium
CGCCGGCTGTAAAACGCCTATGAACGTCATCTGCTGTGAAAACGGCATCCGCGTTACCTCCAAGCTGAAAGCGGAAGTCATGCCCCTGCTCAACGAACAGGAAGCTGCCTATGCCGACGAATACATTGGATTTGTTGACTGCGCTGTAGACCGCATCTGCCCCAAGCCCAATTTCGACAGCATTCTGGACGCCGCCGTCGAAGAGTATACCGAGTGGGACGTGGAACGCTCCGCCTGGAAGGGCGAGCAAATCGAAATTGACGGCATGACCTATGTAGATAACCTTCCGGCGTGCGTGGAGCGCAAGCTGTTCACGCTCAACAGCGGACACGCCATCTGCGCCTATCTGGGCAGTCTGAAAGGACACGCCACAATTCTGGAGAGCATTCAGGACCCGGCAATCGGCGACGCCGTTCACGCCGCCATGCGGGAGAGCGGCGAGGGTTTGATTAAAGAGTTCAACTTTGATCCGGACACGCATCACGCCTATGTGGAGCGTATCTTCCAGCGCTTCCAAAATCCGCATCTGCGGGATGAGGTTGACCGCGTCGGCCGCGAACCTATCCGCAAGCTTTCCCCGTCGGACCGCCTCATCAAACCCCTGAATACCGCTTATTCCTACGGCCTGCCGGTGGATCATCTGATTTTTGGCGCAGCGGCGGCCCTCCACTTCAATTGTCCGGAGGACAAACAGAGCGTGGAACTGACGGAGACTATCAGGGCAGAGGGCGTTGAGGCCGCTTTGCAGAAATATACCGGCTATGCGCCGGATCATCCTCTGCTGGGCCGTATTCTGGACGTCTACCGCGCATTGTTCTTGGCGGCAAAAGCGTAAAACTCAAAATCAGGCGGGGGAGCTTTCTCCCCGCCTGATTTTTCTTTACAGAAAGGATAATTTATCATTATGATTGCAGATTATCATCTCCACTCCGCCTTCAGCAACGACTCCGAGACCCCAATGGAGGACATGATTCGCCGCGCTGCGGCTTTAGGTCTGGACGAGATTTGCTTTACGGAGCATGTCGATTACGGCGTGGAGTATCTGGAAAACTGTGATTATGACGCCTATTTTCACGCCCTGCAAATTTTCCGGGAAAAATACGATAAACAAATTGCCATTCGCGGGGGCATTGAGTTCGGCGTCCAGCTGGAGACCATTCCGCAGTACAACAAAACTTTTCAACAATACCCCTTTGACTTTGTTATTTTCAGCTGTCATCAAATTGGAGGCAAGGAGTTCTGCCGCTGCCAATATCAGGAAGGAAAGACACAGGAGGAGTACCAGAACGGCTATTACAATTACATCCACACCGTCATGCAGCACTACAAAAATTACTCCGTTTTGGGCCACCTGGACCTCATAAAACGCTATGATCCCTGTGGGGAGTATCCGGACGAAAAAATACTATTTATCGTGGAAAAAATTCTAAAACAGGCCATTCAGGACCAGAAAGGCATTGAGGTCAATACCTCAGCCCTTCGATATCATTTATCTGGAACTTCCCCCTCCCGTAAAATTCTGGAGCTGTACCACGACCTGGGAGGCCGGATTCTTACCATTGGCTCCGATGCTCACGATACCGCCTGTGTGGCGGACCGCATCCCGGAAGTACAGACAATGCTGAAAGAGATCGGATTTCGGGAGATTTGCACATTTACACACATGCAGCCGGTTTTCCACAAGCTGTAACAGAATAAAATGCGAATGGGCGCACGGTCCGGCACCGTGCGCCCATTCTTTTTATCGTTTCAATCTTCTCAATATCTTTGGCTTACTCCAAGCCGTTGAACTTCCTGTAAATGGTTTCCACATCCGCACTCGCAACCAGAGCGTCCGTCTCCTCATCGGAGCCGCAGACCTGCGAAATGCGTTCCAAAACATCGATGTGCTCTTCACCGAGGGCGGCAATACCGATAACCAGCCGCACCGTCTCGCCCTCATCGCCCCACTTGATGCCGTCGGGATAGGTCATCACGACGATACCGGTACGGTTAATTTTGTCCTTCACGGCCACGGTTCCGTGGGGAATGGCTACATGACAGCCAATAGCAACCGAAAACTCTCTGTCGCGCTCGATCATGGCGTCGGCATAAGCCTGTTCCACATAGCCGCTTTCCACCAGCATTCTGCCGCAGCGGGTAATGGCTTCGTCGGAGGGCACGGACTTACAGCCGGTAATAATATTTTTCTTTTCCAGCAGAATATTTGCGGGAGCGGCAGGCACGGCTGCTTTCGTATCAGCGGCGGGCTTTGCGCCTCCCACGCCTCTGCCTTCCACCATTTCCTGCACCAGCACGTCATATTCCGGCGCACCCATGAAGTTTTTAATGGGAATGACGCGGGCATTGGGGTTGCTGGCGACGGCACGGTGCGCCAGTTCATGGTGTGTGACAACGATCTGACAGTCCTGAGGAATCTCGGACACAGGCGCGTGAACAACCTCGATTCCGGTGACACCGGCAGATTTCAGCTTGTTGCGGACCATTGTCGCGCCCATTGCGGAGGAACCCATACCGGCGTCGCAGGCAAAGACAATTTTCTTGACGTCCTTCGCGTTGACAGTAGCGCCGGTAGAACCGCCAGCGCTGGCACCCGGCACAGGCTGACCCTTTGATTTTGCCTTGCTGGCGGCGACGGCTGCCTGCGCCTCTTCCAGGCTGGCGTCCTTACCGAAAGCTTTCAGCAGGAACGTGGATATCGCAAAGCTGACCGCGGCGGCAACAGCGATGCCCGCAATGTTCGCAAAATAAGCGCCCTTGGGCGTCAGAATCATTTCGGAGAGGACGCTGCCGGGGGATGCGGGACCGGTCAGGCCGCCGCCCAGCAGGTTCAGGACAAAGATACCGGCCATATTGCCCACCATAGGCCCGGCGATAACAATCGGATTCATGAGTACATAGGGGAAATAGATCTCATGAATGCCGCCTACAAACTCAATAATCGTGGCGGCGCCTGCGGAGGAACGGCTTTCGCCCTTACCGGCCACGCAGTAAGCCAGCAGCAGGCCCAAGCCGGGGCCGGGGTTGGACTCGATCATATACAGAATAGATTTACCCACATCACCAGCGGCACGCATGGCCTCCACCTGTTCGGTAGCGATAGGGGTAAAGACGCCGTGGTTAATGGCGTTATTGAGGAAGAGCACCTTAGCGGGCTCCACCAGAATTGCAGTAAGCGGCAGCAGGCTGTGGTCTACGAGCCAGCCGACGCCAGCGCCCAAGACATCGGTCAGGACCACGCACAGCGGCCCGATGACAAAAATAGCCAAGATCGCCAGGAGTCCGCCAAGAATACCGACTGAAAAGTTGTTGATAACCATTTCAAAACCGGCGGGGATATGGCCCTCCATTTTTTCATCGAACTTTTTAATGGCCCAGCCGCCGAGGGGACCGCAGATCATAGCGCCGATAAACATGGTGCTGTCCGTGGAAGCGATAGCGCCCAGCGTAGCCAACGCGCCCGCGACGGCGCCTTTCTGTCCGCCCACGGCCCGGCCGCCGGTATAAGCAATCAGGATAGGAAGCAGGTACTGGAGCATAGGGGAGACCATTTTGGCAATGGTGGCGTTGGGGAACCAGCCCGCTTCGATAAACAGGGCGGCGATCAGACCCCAGGCAATAAACGCGCCGATGTTGGGCATAACCATGCCGCTTAGGAATCGGCCGAACTTTTGAACTCGTTCTTTCATGGATTTACCTCTCTTTTATCAATCAAAATAGGGAAACAATTTGGTTTGATGAGCCGGACGGCCCGCCGGTTACACCTCTTTGACCTCGGTATAATCCCGGTATCTCTGGTCTGGGAGGCGGTCGGTAATGATGCAGGCCATATCCAGCGGAAACACCAGTGCGGCGGCAACCTTGCCGAACTTGCTGGAATCGACCAGCAC
>CAMWSZ010000347.1 GCA_947177005.1 uncultured Clostridia bacterium
AAATGTACCGAGAGCAATCATGAGGTCCCCGACGAAAGCGTCGTCCAGCCCCTGCGGGCCGTGGTCCGCGCCGCCAACGAAAACGACCATAAGACGGCGGCCTACAACCGCAGGCGGGAAAAGGAAGCGCTGGGCATCTGCGAGCAGAAAATCGCGGCCCACGGTCTGGAGATGAAGCTGGTGAATGTGGAATGCAGCTTCGAGGGCAATAAGATCATCTTTTTTTTCACCGCCGACGGCCGTGTGGATTTCCGCGAGCTGGTGCGTGATCTGGCGGGCGTCTTCCGCTCCCGGATTGAGCTGCGGCAGATCGGCGTCCGGGACGAGGCCAAAATGCTGGGCGGCATCGGCATCTGCGGACGCCCCCTGTGCTGCAACCAGTTCCTGGAGGAATTTATCCCTGTATCCATTAAAATGGCCAAAACCCAGAACCTCAGCCTGAACCCCACCAAAATCTCCGGTTCCTGCGGACGCCTCATGTGCTGCCTGAAATACGAGCAGACCGCCTATGAGGACGCCGCCAAGCGTATGCCGAAGGCGGAGAGTTTTGTCGATACCCCCGACGGCATCGGAAACGTCAGCGGCGTGGACCTGCTGCAAGAGACGGTGCAGGTCCGGCTGGACAGCGCCCCCGAAACCCCGAAACGCTATAAAAATTCGGAGATCCGCGTCCTGCGTAGCGGCAAGGGCAGCCGGGAGGGAATCGAGATTCCCAAGGACCGTCCCCAGCGGCAGACGCCGGCGGAGCAGCCGGAACCTGAACGCCGTCCGAACCGGCAGGGAGCGGTTCCCGTTTCATCCGTAATGACCGGGGAGGCGGAGCGCCCCAACCGCCGCCGGAATAATAACAATAATAGTAATAACCGTCGCGGCGGCCGTCCCAACACCCCGCGGCCCGCCGGGGAGCGTCGGCAGGAGAAACAGCGGCCTGAGAGCCGTCTGAAACCGGAACGGATTGAAAAACTGCCTGTGCGTCCCATCTCCGACACCACCGCCGAGAAAAAAGCCGCCGCCGACCGTGCGGCACGCCAGCAGGGCGGCAGCCCCGACACACATCCGCAAAACCGCCGCCGTCCGCCCTACCGCAAGCCCCGGAGTAAAACCGGCGGATAAAAAAACCGTTTTTTCTACAAAAAGGATTGGTGGCTTGCGCTCCTTCGGGACGCAGGCCGCCGGTTATGTAAAAGGAGATCAATCATGGAGGCAAAAAAAACGCCCGTTGTCGGACTGCCGCGGGCGATGCTCTACTACCGCTACCGGACACTGTGGCACGCCTTTTTTGAGGAACTGGGCATGAAAACCGTCGTCAGCGGCCCCACAGACCGCGAAATCCTGGATCGCGGAACCGCCCTTGCCATTGATGAGGCGTGTCTGTCGCTGAAAATTTTCCTGGGCCACGTGGCCGCCCTGGAGGGGAAATGCGACTATATCCTGATTCCCCGCGTCAGCAGCTTCGGCCGCCACAGAAATATGTGTACCCGTTTTGAGGCCCTGCCCGACCTGACAAAAAACGTCTTCCGGGAATCCGGACAGAAATTCCTGACCTATGACATCGACGTCCTGCAAAAAAAGGACGAGCCCGCGGCGTTCCTGGCCCTGGGACAAGCTCTGGGCTTTCCGGTCAGGACGGTGCGGCGGGCGTACAAAGCGGCAAAAAAAGCGGAGCAGTCCCAATATAAAGCACGGGTGCGGGAGCAGGAGCTGCTGTACAAAAAGGACGGCCTCAAAATCCTGATCGCCGCCCACAGCTATGTGGTGGAGGACCCGTATATCGGGAAAACAGTGACGTCCTATCTGAAAAAGGCGGGGGTCACGCCGGTGCGTGCGGACATCGTGGACCGGAAAGCCGCGGTGGAATGCAGCGTGCAGATCTCGCACACCTGCAAGTGGGAGTTCAGCCGGGAGATCGTGGGCAGCATTGCCATGCACTGCGATAAGGTCAACGGCATTATCCTGCTCAGCGCGTTCCCGTGCGGACCGGACTCAATGGTCAACGAGCTGCTTGCCCGCCGGGTGAAGCGGGTGCCCATTCTGAACCTCGTGCTGGACAGTCAGACCGGCACCGCAGGCGTCGAGACCCGGCTGGAGAGCTTTATCGACATCATTCGGTTCAAGGAGGGACAGCTGTGAGGGACGCCATGAGTGTGCGGAAAATGTCTTTTCCGCGATACGCAGAGTATAACTGCGCGTTTAAATATATCTTTGAGGAGGCTCTGGAGATACGGTGCGTCACCCCCCCGGCCATTACAAAACGCACTATGGAGCTGGGCGCAAAGTACAGTCCGGAGTTTGTCTGCACCCCCTTCAAAATCACGCTGGGCAGCATGATCGAAGCTCTGGAGGCCGGCGCTGATACGCTGCTTATGGTACATGGACTTTGCCGTCTGGGCTACTACGGGGAATTGCAGGAGCAGATTTTGCGCGATTTGGGGTATCATTTTGATTTCATCAACCTGTCGGAGTACGACATGAGCAAAAAAAGAGAATATATCAAGATTGTCAAGCGGATCAACCCCAAAGCTCATTTGCCCCATTTTGTGGCGAAATTCATGGAAGGAATACGAATGGTAGAATATCTCGACGAAATCACCGCCGTCTATTACAGGAACTGCGGGTTTGACCGCTCCGGACAGTACAAGGCCGCCTACCAGCGGTTTCTGACCGCCATGTACACCGCCCGTACCCGGAACGATATCGAGGACGGTTACCGGACGGTCCGGCAGGCGTTCCAGGCCGTGACGCTGAACAAGCCCGCCCGCCCCTTAAAGGTCGGGGTTGTCGGGGAGTTCTATACCGTCATGGATGCCTTTTCAAATCTGGAGCTGGAGCAGAAGCTGGCGGATATGGGCGTGGAGATCCACCGCTGGATGAATGTGACACATCAGTTTCTCCAATACAACGGACAGAAAAATATTGCGGTCAAGGTCCGGGACCTCTGCCAGTACGAAATGGGGCCCACCGCTACGGCAAATATCTGGTATGCGCGGGAGTGCGCCGAGCGGGGCTTTGACGGCATTGTGCATATCAAATCGGCGGGCTGCACACCGGAGATCGACGTCATGCCGGTCTTGCAGACCATCAGTGCGGACCATAAGATCCCGGTCCTCTATCTGACCTACGACTCCCAGACCAGCGACGTGGGCCTGATGACCCGTCTGGAGGCGTTTTATGATATGATCCATATGAGAAAGAAGGTACTGTAAGTTGGAACACGCATATCTTGGCATCGACGTGGGGTCCATCTCCACAAAGGGTGCGGTCATCGACAAAGACAACCGGCTGCTCAGCAGTCAGTATATCTGGACCCAGGGCGACCCCATTGGGGCGGTCAAGGAACTGATTGGCCTCTTGGAGAAGCAGTTTGACAAGGACCGCTACAAAATTGTCGCCACCGGCGCCACCGGCAGTGCCCGGAAGCTGGTGGGCACGATTATTGGCGCGACAATGGTGAAAAACGAGATTACCGCCCACGCGGTGGGCACAACCACGTTTTATCCCGACGTGCGGACCATTCTGGAGATCGGCGGGCAGGACTCGAAAATCATCCTCGTGGAGAACGGCGTGGCGGTGGACTACGCCATGAATACCCTCTGCGCGGCGGGAACCGGCGCGTTTCTGTCCAGCCAGGCGAAACGGCTGGGGATTGAGGTGGAGGATATCGGCGAGTACGCCCTCCGGTCCACGCACCCCACCCAGATTGCCGCCCGCTGTACGGTGTTTGCGGAGTCGGATCTGGTGCATAAAATTCAAATGGGCCACCCCCGGGAGGATATCATTGCGGGTGTCTGCAACGCGGTGGTGGCAAACTATCTCAACAACGTGGGCAAGGGCAAAAAAATCCTGTCGCCGGTGGTTTTTCAGGGCGGCGTCAGCAAAAACA
>CAMWSZ010000348.1 GCA_947177005.1 uncultured Clostridia bacterium
TTATTTTTTCTCATATCCATACATTGCTTAAACGCTTATGAATACAGCTTCTTAGGGCTTTTCCAACTTGCAATTTAGAAAGATTGCTGATATGATATTATGGGATGTAGGTAACAATTTTTTCCTAAATAGACTCGTTTACTCCATAGAGGATACTCTCCTGTCTCCTCTTTTATTTCTCCCGTTTTCAAAATCGGTATCGGAGAAAAAAGAAGCCGCATCGTCTGACAACTGCGGCTGCGGAAAATGGCTCTCTCCCGTTCGTTTTGGCTGATGCTCATTAACAATTCTCCTGCCACACCTAACACCGCCTCAGCATCAATTACCTCATTGACTTTCTCACGATGCTCACGATCAGGGACATACTGTAGAAACAAAGACTGATTCTTTCGGCTTTGGCTCCGTTGTCTGTATCTCGGTGGACACAGAGGTCTGTCCTGACTGGCTAGTACCCGTTGATAGAACATGGTATGAATCTGCCGCTCCTGTTACCGTTTGTCAAGGACTTTTTAATCCTATTTACAGAATGTTCACAAAACTGCACCAGCCAGGGCAAAAATGACCACATATCTGAAACACCGCGAACGATCACTCACTTTCCATAAGCTGCTGCACCTCGTTCTGGAGCATCCGCTTGATCTTGTCTTCCATTGTCTCGGTGCTGGTTTCGCTAAAATGCGCCCACACTCTATAGGTGATATTTCCGATCTTCTTCACCATTGCAGGCTGCGTTGTGGCACAGGATGTAGTGTTGGGTATAGTTTTAGTTTCGTTACTCATAGTTCTCCTTTCGTGTGAGCGGTCAAGTTCTGACCATAAATGTATAGTTACGTTAATATGGCTTCTGGAACGCCCCGTCCCGGTACCGTCTAGATGGTCAAAGACTTCCCCAGTATGGTTATAACCTAACCCGCAGAAAAAAATAACAATGCACCAGGCTAGGCAACTTCGCTGGTGCATCTAATACAGAAAAACTAGACTCCTATAAACGTCAATATGGCGTGTTTGGGAGTCTGGTCATTTTTACCCCCATCGATTATTAGGGGGGCGATACAAACGAAAACAGCAGTGTGAACAAGTCCACATGTTCACACCGCTGTTTTTATATGATTTAGGTTATTTGAATAATCATTTCTTATCTCGGCCCTAAAAATGTATCTCCGTTCAGATGAATCATGTGATCGGGCATATCGGAAATCCAGGCTTCAGTTTCCCAAGCTAACGATTCTGAAAACTTCTTAAATGTCTTAAAATCCAGAAAAGCTGTCACATATATTTTCCCTGCCGTAACATCTGCTGTCATTTCCTCGATTTCTTTAATGCGCTTTGGCTCCATCGGTCCAACAGATGTTACGGCCTCAATAAAATACAACCAGTCCTTCTCTGCTGAGTAAAGTACAACATCTGGCATCTTATCATGAAGGGTAATAGAAAAGCCAAGTTTTCGGAGTTTTTCTTCATTTTTGAACAAATCTTTCTCAATTGTATCTCCAACATAAAGACACTCCGAATTAGGGGCAAAACGAGGTGCAAATTCTTCAATAATGGCTCTTTGAAGCTGATTGTGCTTACCTGGAGAAAAAGTAAATTCTAACCCATTGATTTTCACAGGCATTTTTCTCACTGTTCGTTTAGAAGCGTAAAGAGAGATGAGAGTTTCATGGTTGTTCAGAAATATTGCTAAATTCTCACTCCACTTTTGGCTGCCATAACTCTGGATTAGGTTTAACATTTCGTCAGTTAAACGATACCGATAGTTGGGACTATTTGTTGCTTTACCGTTGTCCTCAATAAAGGCGGCATTTCTAAAGTGGTGCATAGCCTGTTTACGAATAGTTTCCCGACTATTCTCTGCATAAGTAATACCATAGTTATCACTTGCAAATGCGATGACATCATGTATGCGAATCCAGTTGTTTGTTGCGCTGGTCCAGCCCTGCTCCTCTGTAATGCCTGCCATTGCTAGTAGAACACAGCAGCACATTCCGTTCTGTTGCTTTGCCGGAACTTCTAACGCACCTAAGATGTCCCGTGCTTCCTCCAATTTTCTCATATATAACTCCTCAAAATATTGTTACATGACGTTTCGGACATATCCTTAGCTCTAATCAATTCTTTACCCATTGCTTCAATGATACTCATCGGTGGAACTGGCATAGAGTTGATCTCCGTCGAGTTTACTTGGGTGGAACCGTTCAGAATCCGATAATAACAATCATACAAGGTGGAATTAAACAACACATATAGGCCATATACAACGCACTCGGAAAGTTCCTGCATCCCACATATAAAATTAATCTTGTTCTGGGTGCTGATCTTTGTATATGCAGGATTCCGCCTGGCCAGGTATACACCACACTGTAAACGGCGGCGCTCCTCTTTTGCTGTAAATCTTTTCACAAATAAGTAGTTTGTATTTTGCTGCAATAACCCTGACTGCTCTGTTACAAGATACTCATGCTCTTTTCCAACAGGAAAAACAACATTTCCATTTTGAATATGTTGGGCAAAGAAAAGTGGAACTGCATCGTCTTCTTCCGTATCCCGTAATGCTTCGCGATTCCTAAAGTCAACCGTCAGCCCTGTTTTCATTTTCAATCCAATACTAGGTAAAGTATTTCCCCATTGGTTTAGTTGGTGTAGGGTATCCACCTCTTGCTGATTTGTCACAAGATAGATATAGGCATCCTCGCCAGATACTACGGTTTCATAAGGTGCTTCAAATTCTGTCTTTTCAGAAAAATCTCGATTGGTTTGCGTTGTCGTGATAGAAATTCTTTGCGGTTTTATATCCGTTTTTTCGGCTTTAATAATGATTGTTTCCTGCAAAACACTTTCCTTTTCAAAGACCTTATCCCGACTAACAAACAGATGAATATGCTTCAAAGCCCCTACGGTTAAAAATTCTTGGCGGAATCTTTTGAAATATGCGCCAGAAGTCCAAGAGCGGGGAATGATATAGACCATTTCTCCATGTTCTTTCAAATCAAAAAGGCCCATCGCAGCAAATAAAAAATAAAGATTGGGCGCACCATAGCAAACACCCGGCATCGCTATAGCTTCTGGAGCATCCTTTGCAATCTTCCTATAAGGAGGATTGCAAATCACCATATCAAACTTCAAGGGAGCCGAAGCAGCCCCGATCATATGATTATATTCAAGAGACTGGCTGAGAATATAATTATCAGAAATAATGCGATAATTTACCTGAATACAGGACTGATTACAAATCCACTCCATATTTTCTTTTAGAAGTTCTATAATATTTGTATCCGTTTCATAACAAGTTAGGTGGATTTTTTGCAAAGATGGCACGGATTGAAGTCTCTCGATGAGTGCAGCAGAAAGAACCCCCGAACCAGCCCCCGGATCAAGAATAGAAATTTCTGTTTTTCCAGCAGGAATACGAAAAAGATTGGACATGAACAAGGCAGTTTCCTTACTTGTAAAAAATTGTCCATATGATTTCCGCTGCGCTTTCGGCATCCGCTCAATATACTCGTTTGTCGTATCAATTATATGGTCAAGCATTGTCCTCATGTTAAAACTCCATCACAGCACCAATAAGCTGACCAACGCTGTGATTCTCCATTTAAGGTGTTTTTGACAGTATAGCACACTAGAACAAAAATGGCAATCGCTAATCTCGTGGGCAAGCAATGTTTCGGGATATCCTTTTAGTCATCCCGAAACGCTTGCTGGGGACACCCCAAGCCCCGGACTGGTCGTTTTCACATCCAGTCGAACACGCCTGACGGCGTGGCTTTGCTGCTCCCTCTAGTCGCTCATTCCTGCACCTTTGCACAGAAAGTATGGGACGCATTCTATGCCGTTTAGGAGCGTTTTGTTCCCGGTAAACTCCCATTAGTGACTTGGCA
>CAMWSZ010000349.1 GCA_947177005.1 uncultured Clostridia bacterium
TCTCTCCGGCATCGTGCAGGGGTGTGGAGGAGCCGTGGGCGTTGATATAATCCACTTCCTCCGGCTGCACGCCGCCGTCCGAAAGCGCCCACGCCATTGCCTTTGCCCCGCCGCTTCCGTCGGGACGGGGCGCGGTCATGTGATAAGCGTCGCAGGACACGCCGTACCCTACGATTTCCGCATAGATTGTTGCATTCCGTGTCAGGGCGTGCTCCAGTTCCTCCAGCAGAAGAATGCCTGCGCCCTCGCCCATAACAAAGCCGCTGCGCTCTTTATCAAAGGGAATGGAGGCGCGGCTGGGGTCCGCCGCCTGGCTCAGCGCCTTCATGGACGTAAACCCGCCAACCGACAAAGGGGTGATGCTGGCTTCCGTCCCGCCGCAGAGCATCACGTCCGCGTAACCGTCCCGGACATAGCGGAATGCGTCGCCCACCGCGTTTGTACCGCCCGCGCAGGCGGTTACGGGGCAGGTACACATTCCCTGAAAACCGGCGTGAATGGCGATTTGTCCGGCGGCCATATTGCTGATCGCCGTCGGGATATAGTACGGCGATACCCGGTCCCAACCGCGCTCCGCGCCTTTGAGGCATTCCGCCTCCGTGATCGCCTGTCCGCCAATGCCGCTGGAAACAATCACACCACAGCGGTCCGGATTATCCGGTGTGAATCCGCTGAGCGTTTCTTTTGCCGCGGCCAAGGCAAGCTGCGTAAACCGGCCCATATGCTTGGCATCCAAGCGGCTGAAATAGTTTTCCGGGTGAAATCCCTTGACCTCCGCCGCCAGCGTCACTTTTTTCTGAGAGGCGTCGTATTGGGTGATAGGGGCGATTCCGCAGACGCCGTCCTGTACAGCCTGCCAGCTGTCCGGGACGGTAAGGCCCAGCGGTGTGACCGCGCCCAGACCGGTAATGACAACTCTTCTTTTCTCCATAAGCTCCCTCCTGTCACATCGCCATGCCGCCGTCTACGCAGAGCACCTGGCCGGTAATATATCCCGCGCCGTCTCCGGCCAGAAAGACGACTGCCTGTGCGATATCCTCCGCCGCGCCCATTTTCCCCATAGGGATTGTGTCCAAAACCGCGGCGCGGGCTTTTTCCGGCATTGCGGCGGTCATATCCGTGGCAATAAATCCCGGCGCCACAGCGTTCACCGTGACGTTCCGGCCCGCAAATTCCTTTGCGGCGGACTTGGTCATGCCTACCACGCCCGCTTTACTGGCGGCATAATTGACCTGCCCGGCATTGCCCCGCAGTCCGACAACAGAGCTGAGGTTGATGATCCGGCCCCAACGCTGCTTCAGCATCTGCCGGGAAACCGCCTTCATACACAGAAACGTCCCCTTCAGATTGGTGGCAAGCACTTGATCGAAGTCCGTTTCTTTCATACTCATCAGCAGGCTGTCCCGGGTAATGCCCGCGTTGTTGACCAGAATATCAATCCGTCCAAAGGCGGTTATTGCGGCCTCCGTCATTGCGGAGACCTGTTCCGCATCCGATACGTCGCATTTGACCGCCAGCGCTTCCACGCCCAGCTCTTTACATGCCGCTGCCGTCTCCATTGCTGCCGTTTCGCTTCCGGCGTAGCAGAGCGCTACATTCACCCCGTTCCTTGCCAGTTCCAGACATACCGCACGGCCGATTCCGCGCCCGCCGCCGGTGACAACGGCGCATTTTCCCTGTAAACTCATACTTTTTACTCCTTTTCCAACGCCGCCAGCCAATCCGGCAGATGCTCCGCGTCCGTCACGGTCTCCACCGCGCAGACCGGCAGCTCCGGTACGGTCTTGCGGACAAATCCGCTGAGCACCTTTCCCGGTCCGATCTCAATAACGGCGTCCACCCCCAGATCACGCATTGCACAGATACTGTCCTCCATATAGACGCTGCTCTGCACCTGCCGTACCAGCAATTCCTGTACAGCTACACTATTGACATTGCATCCGCCCAGACAGTTGAAAATGACGGGAATAGTGGGTTCACGGAAAGAAACGGTCTGAAAATACTGTTCCAGTTCCTTCCCGGCGGACGCCATCAGCGGTGTGTGAAAGGGACCGCTGACCTTTAACGGCATACACCGTTTCGCGCCTTTTTCCTTCGCCAGAACCGCCGCCCGTTCCACTGCCGCCCGTTCGCCGCCAATCACCAGCTGGCCGGGGCAGTTGTAGTTGGCAATAACCACCGTGCCCTGCGCCTCCACGCAGGCGGCCTCCAGAGAAGCGCGGTTCAGACCCAGCACGGCAATCATGGCGCTCTCGATTCCCTGCGCCGCCCGTTCCATAGCCTGTCCGCGAAAGGCGGCGGTACGGATTGCGGTCCGGGCGTCAAACACACCCGCGGCGTGCAGGGCGGAGTATTCTCCCAGGCTCAGTCCCGCCGCCGCAGACGGAACGATGT
Source organism: uncultured Clostridia bacterium (assembly GCA_947177005.1). Lineage (GTDB taxonomy): Bacteria > Bacillota > Clostridia > Oscillospirales > Oscillospiraceae > Pelethomonas. Next base: position 2,395 of record CAMWSZ010000349.1, read on the forward strand.
TCCGTTCCCGCAGCACAGCGGTCAGTCCGGCGGCGAATGCCACCATACAGGGCTGAGTATACCGGGTCTGATTCAGCAGATCACGGCTGTCTGTAAAGCAGACCTCTTTCAAGTCAAAATCCACCTCTGCGCTATCCAGAACCGTCCGAAAGGCAGGGTAGGCTTCGTACAGGTCCGCCCCCATACCGGGATGCTGGCTGCCCTGTCCGGCGTACAGAAAGCCCAGCTTCATTGGGCATCCCTCCATTCCCTCATAATCTGATCAATTTGTTCTTTTACGGTAGACATGCGGCCCACATCCCCGGCGTTTGCGCCGCAGAAAAACAGGCCGTTTTCCCAATCCCCGCGCACTGCCGCAATCAGCGCGTCAGAGATACAATAAGGCGATTCCTGCGGCTTGCAGGGAACCAGACACCTCCGGCAATGCACAGGCCGCGCCTGCGTTCCCTCACTGACCCGGCGGATCAGCGGACTGTTTAACGCCCGTCCGGGCATCCCGACAGGGCTCTGTACAATGGTAATGTCTTTTTCCCCGGCATTGATCAGAGCCTGTTTATAGGCCGGACTGGCGTCGCACTCCTCTGTTGCAATAAACCGGGTGGCAAACTGCGCCCCGGCAGCGCCCTCCCGCATATAACGGGCCATTTCAGCGCCGTCCTTCACGCCTCCGGCCACAAAAACCGGAATTTTCCGTGAGTATTTCCTGCAAAAAGGCTTCACCGCTTCCAGAACCTCCGCCAGCAGTTCGCTGAGCGGACGCGGCCGGCCCTGCTGGGCCTGCCGGGCTTCCTCCGGGGTAAAGCCGAGATGTCCCCCGGCGAGAGGTCCCTCCAGCACGATAAAATCCGGAACCCGTCCGCCGCGCTTCTCCCACAGACGGCACAGCAGCGCCGCAGCCCGTCCGCTGCTGACGACCGGTCCAAGAGCGGCATCGCTTTCCGGGACCTGGGCCGCAAGCTCCGGCAGATCCTTCGGCAGGCCCGCACCGCATACAACCGCATCCGCCCCCGCGCGCAGGGCTGTCAGAACGCTTTCAGCGTACTGACGCCCGGCAACCATGACGTTCACCGCAACCAATCCCGCGCCGTCCGCCTGCTCTTTTGCACAGCGCACCTGCCGTTCCAAAGCGCGCATATTCGCCGCGTTGGGGTCCTTATGAAAATCAGGCTCCATATAGCCGCACATGGCTGTGGAAATCGTTCCCATGCCGCCGCAGGCCGCCACTGCTCCCGCCAGACGGTCCAGACTGACGCCGATCCCCATGCCGCCCTGTAAAATGGGCTTTGGGAGGGATTTTCCCCGCAGCATTACCGCCATTGGCCGCCGGCCTCCTCCAGAACGGCAAGTCCCTGTTTCCAGAGCTCCGTCAGAATTTCCTGAACCGGGCGGATTTCCCGCAGCATCCCGGCCACCTGTCCGCACATGACGCTGCCGGGGTCCACATCGCACTCCAGCGACGAC
>CAMWSZ010000350.1 GCA_947177005.1 uncultured Clostridia bacterium
ACAACTCCGACTTCAGCTCCTACCTGAACAGGGCCAAGTCTGAGGGCGCTGACGTTATCTTCACACCCGTGTCCATTGCCTACGCCACCCAGATCATCGCCCAGGCCCAGGCCCTTGGTATCACCACTCCTTTCCTGGGTTCTGACACCCTGGACGACAACATGGTTCTGGATGCCGCCCTTGATACCAACATTCAGCTGTATGTTTCCACCTTCTATCAGGAGGGCGGCACTCCTGCCTTTGATGAGGGCATCAAGAACTATATCAACTCCAACACCGCCGCACGGGAAGCCAACGGCGGCGACGATACCATCGCCGCCGTCTCCGCCATGGGCTATGATGCCTACTATGTAGCTCTGGAGGCTATCAAGGCCGCCGGTTCCGCCGACCCCGCCGCTATCAAGGCTGCACTGTCCGGTGTGACCTACACTGGCGTCTCCGGCAACGTCGCCTTTGACTCCAACGGCGACGCCATCCACGACACAGCCTATATCAAGCACTCCACCAACACCGGCGCCTGGGAACTGGAGGCCGTCCAGCAGGCGAACTGAACAGACGATCTACCCCTATAATTTCCCCGGCGGAGCAACAACTTCGCCGGGGAAATTTGGATGATCTGCATAAGGTCCAGCGAATGGCGCAGAACCGGGCGGGAAGCGGAAACCGTATTTGAATTCCAAACAAAACAGCACAGCTAAGCATTGTGAGGTTATAACATGAAACCCTACATTTTTATCTCAAAACTCAGAATACAGACCGCGTTAGCCTATCGCTTCAACGTAATCTCCACCATCCTGATTCAATGCCTCGTCATGTACGCCATGTCCTGTTTCTGGATCGCGGCCTACAACGGTACGGAAACGGTTTCCGGCGTGAACCAGCGGGATATGATTACTTACACTACCATCTCTGTTATTATGGGAAATCTGTTGACCATGGGCGTTCAAGACCGGATTGCCAGGAGCGTTCGATCAGGCAGCGTGGCGCTGGATTTGCTCAAGCCAGTCAGCATATACGGCATCTATCTGGCGGAAGACTTAGGTGACTGCGCCGCCGCCTTTTTCCAGAAAGCAATCCCGCTGCTTTTGGTAGGTACGGTCATATTTGGATTTCCCGCCCCGGCATCGTTTGTCCATTTTCTGTTGTTCCTGTTCAGCTTTGCCATCGGCTATCTTATCAACTGGATTCTGGCGGCTCTGCTGGGACTGTGTGCATTCAAGACGCTGCGCCTGGGACCTTTGGCCAATGCCAAGGGCTTCATTATGAAGCTGCTGTCGGGCAGTATCTTCCCACTTTGGTTTTTCCCCGCCGGATTTCGAAGGGTCTTGGAGCTTCTGCCTTTTATGAACATCTACCAGCTCCCGTTGGGCATCTATATTGGTCAGTACACCATGGATGAGATTTTACTGCGCACAGGGCTTCAGCTTTTCTGGTGCGCGGTGCTGTGGCTGCTGTTTGACATCCTCCAAAAGAAGATGTCCGCTGTAATTCTGATTCAAGGGGGATAACAGGAATGAAGAAATTACGATACTATATCTCAGTGGCGGCTATGTTTACCAAGCTCTCCATTCAATCCGAATTGGAATATCCGTTTATGCTTATCGGCCATATTCTGGCAAATTCCATCCAGTGGGTGGTGGGCTTTGCTACCATAAAATTCGTGGTAGACCAGTTCGGCAGCATCGGCGGCTGGGGCTATGAAAGTCTGGCGTTCCTATATGGTATGTCCGTGTTGAGCCACGGGCTGGCAGTGGTGTTTTACATCCAGACCTGGTACATGGGCTACGATGTGATTGAAGGGGAGTTTGACAGGTTCCTGCTGCGGCCCATGAATTTGGTGTTCCAGTTCCTGTTCAGCGATTTTAATCTCATCGGCTTCACCGATATGATTCCTGGCCTGATCGTGTTCTTCTACGGTTGTGCGAAGGTGCAGCTGGTTCCAAGCTTGACCAACATCCTGCTGGTGATATGCACTCTTGCGGGCGGAACGATGATCCGCGGTGCGGTATGGATGTTCTGCGGCTCCATGTCCTTCTGGACCAAGAGCACAGCGAATTTTACGGACATGGTGGGAGAACTGTTTGAGCGCGTGTCCATGTATCCCATCACCATTTATCCCAAGTGGGTGCAGGCATTTTTTACTTTCCTCCTGCCTCTGGCGTGGATCACCTTCTGGCCAGTCAAGGATATGCTGGAACTGGGAATCACTCCTATCCCTGTGCCGCTGGCAGTTGTTACCCTGATTGTAGGGCTGCTTATGTTTGTTGGGAGCTGCGCAGTTTTTAAGGCCGGTATGGGGAAGTATGAAAGCGCTGGGAGCTGAACGCAAAATTGAAAAATGCTGGGATAAGCAGGAGGCACCTATGAATATCATTGAAGTCAGCCATTTAATAAAAGAGTACAAAAAAATCAAGAAGGAGAGCGGCCTGCGGGGAGCGGTGAAGAACCTCTTTGTGCAGAAATCGGAAACCGTCCGGGCTGTGGACGACATCTCCTTTGCCATTGAAAAAGGGAATATTGTGGGCTACATAGGTCCCAACGGCGCGGGAAAAAGCACTACCGTAAAGATGCTCTCCGGTATCCTTCAGCCCACCAGCGGAGAGATACTGGTCAACGGAATATCCCCCCAACGGGATCGCAAGCGGGTGGTACAGAATTTGGGCGTGGTGTTCGGCCAACGCAGCCAGCTGAATTGGGATCTTCGTCTGGGTGAGACCTTCGAGCTATTGAAGCGAATTTATCAGATTGAGGATAAAACCTATAAAGACAACCTTGGAATGCTCAACGAGATCTTCCAGATTGACTGTTTTATCGACACCCCGGTACGGCAGCTCTCCTTGGGTCAACGGATGCGGGGAGACTTGGTGGCCGCTATGCTCCACTCGCCGGATGTGCTGTTCCTGGACGAGCCGACCATCGGCCTTGATGTGGAGGCCAAATACTCTGTCCGAAAGTTTATCAAGGAAATCAACCAGCGCAGCCAAACCACCATTATCCTGACTACCCACGACTTGGGTGACATCCAGGAATTATGTCAGCGGGTCATCATTATCAACGAGGGGAAGATTATTGAGGATGGTTCGTTGGATGAACTGATTGACAAGATTGCCCCCTACCGCCATCTCATTATCGACTTCTATCAGTCTACAACGGTCCCTCATCCCCATGCAGAGCTTATCTCCGTCAACGAGGCCCGCTCCGTTTACCGCTTCCGCAAAGACCAAATCACCGCCGCCCGGTTGATCGAAGATATTTCCCATACAGCACCTATCAAAGAGGTGGGGCTGGAAGAAGCGAAAATTGATGACATTATCCGAACAGTGTACCAGCAGGGAAACGTAGCGGAACCTTGAACAATGTTTTATTCATAGGCTTTTAAGATATTGTGCTTCTGGTTTTCCTTTTAGTGAACGTTTCTAAGAGCAGAGAAACAAAAACCGGAAAATAAGGCTTATCGGTAGAATGAGTGGGAGGAAAACTGAACAAGCCCTTGGCAAGAGAAAGGTATACGTGGCTGAGCGTCCATACCTCCCGCAGTACAGTAGCGGAGTATATGCGGGTGGAGTGGCACACGGTGGGCGGCATCTGCCAGCGGGTGTATAAGGACCTGAAGGCGAACAGCCCCTCCCGTTTTGAGAGCCTTGTCAATATCGACATCGACGAAACCAGCTATAAAAAGGCCATAAGTACATGACGGTAGTCATTAATTATAACACAGCCTACATGGTCTGGTGCGGCAAAGGGTTTGGAAAAGAAGTTCTTGCCCAATTTTTGGTGGTGTCCACAATAAACGCATGAGTAAAAAAACTATGAACAATGCTTTCTAAGTGGTAGAATAGAGGA
>CAMWSZ010000351.1 GCA_947177005.1 uncultured Clostridia bacterium
CTACAATAGCACTCCGCTTTTAAATCAATCGGTACCTCTAATCAGAACAGCGAACAAGCACAAGCCCGTCCGCTGTTCTCCTGCTGAAAATATATCCATCAACTATTCCAATCCACATCACAAACGCGCTCCACGGTGAATCCGTTGAGATCGCCGGTAGACATATCGAAAATCAGGTCGTATTTGTATTCCAAGCCATAGTGCAGCCACATAACCTCATTCCCTGTCCAGTCGGGATACTTCTCCCCAGCCTTTTCCCTGTTCAGTTCAGTGACCGGTACGCCGTCGAAAGCAATTGTTTCAAGAACGCTCTTATCGTTTTCTGCGGCCATGTGCAGTTCCATTCGGGCAATCACTGCCTGCCCCAGAGAAACCGCCTCCCCGTCTGTTGCCAAAGAAATTGAGAAGGACATGTTGTCCGTCATTTTGATGCTGCCGCCGGTATAGTAGGAATTCGCATCCATCTGCGTATCAGGGTCAACAGTGATTCGATTGAAGTCCTCGTCCACCCAGGATACATCCAATCCCTCATCCAACAGAGTCTGAACTGTGGTCTCACCTACCCTGATTTCTTTGCCGTTTACACTGATGGGCAGCAGAACTTCCCCTTTATCTTCCTTCTGATTGCTCTCACCACCATCCTGAGTGCAGGCGGACAGAAGCAGTATGAGTGCTGCCAGTATCAGACAGAACAGAGTAGATTTCCTTTTTGTGTTCATATTTTGGTATACTCCTTTATTTTCCTTATTTTTGTTTCTTTGGCAGTGTTTGGCTTGACGTCTTAATCGAATATTTGTATTATACTATCTGGGGTGCCCCTTTCACAGATAACACCCAGTAACACTTTGCTTATTTTCCTTTATTTCATCGGGCGTTCCGCTGGCAATAATCTGCCCGCCCTGTTTTCCGCCACCAGGTCCCATGTCAACAATATAGTCTGCATTTCGGATCACATCCAAATCATGCTCAATTACAATTACTGTCGCACCTAAATCTATCAAATGCTGGAATACCATAAGCAGCGTTTTAACGTCCAACGGATGCAGTCCAATGGTTGGCTCGTCAAAAACAAATACTGAATCCGACTGCCCCTTCCCCATCTCACTTGCCAGTTTTAACCGCTGCGCTTCACCTCCGGACAGACTGGGTGTTTCTTCGCCAAGGGTCAAATATCCAAGTCCCATATCATGCAGTACCTGCAGCCGGCCATGAACTGGCTTCAAATCCTCACAGACAGCGAGGGCTTCATCAACACTTAACGCCATCAATTCCGGCAGCGAACAGCTACTGCCGTCCTTCTTAATGCGTTTCACGGCATATGCCTGCTGACTATAGCGAGAACCCCCGCAATCAGGGCAGGGAATATCCACATCCGGCAAAAACTGTACATCCAAGCTAATTGTACCGGTTCCGTCACAGGTTGGACAGCGCAGTTTCCCGGTATTGTAGAAGAAATCTCCCGCTTTATAACCAAGCTCTTTTGCGCCCTTGCTTTTTGCATAGACTTTTCTCAACTCATCATGTATGTTTGCATAGGTTGCTACTGTTGAGCGTACATTGATGCCGATTGGTGTTGCATCAATCAGCTTGACTTGCCGGATGCCATCTGTCTCTATAGACGAAACATGACTGGGCAGCCTCTTCCCTGCAATATTTGCTTCCAAAGCCGGAATCAAGCTCTCCAGAACCATGGTTGTTTTACCGGAACCCGACACACCCGTGACCACAGACAGCCGCCCTTTGGGAAACGACACGGCAAGCGGCTTCACTGTATGGATCTGCGATGTCACCATTTGTATCTTACCGCCGGCAAACAATATATCCTCTGTCGGCCTCTCCCGCACGAATGCTCTGCTGCTGGCACACAGAAATTCGCCAATCATGGAGGCCGGATTTTCGATGATATCCGGGATACGTCCCTGCGCAATGATTCTGCCGCCGCCTGCACCTGCTTCAGGTCCAAGTTCGATCAGCCAGTCTGAGTGAGACAGCACCTGTGTGTCATGGTCAACAAGGATAATGGAGTTACCATCCGCCGCAAGGTCATCCAATACACCAGTCAATCCTTCGATATTGGCCGGATGCAGGCCAATGGACGGTTCATCCAAAACGTACAGAACCCCAGTTGTCCTGTTCCGTACGGCTCTGGCAAGCTGTGTCCGTTGGCGTTCGCCAGTGGAAAGCGTAGAAGCTGCCCGATCCATCGACAGATAAGACAATCCAAGATCAACCAGCCGCTTCGCCGTGTGGTGAAACGCTTCGCAGATACTTTCCGCCATTGGACGCATTTCCTTCGGAAGAGAGTCGGGTACGCCGCTCACCCACTCAATCAGCTCTGAAAGCGGCAGCTCACATACACGATCCAGGGAAACTCCTCTAAGGCGCGGCGCACGGGCCTGTTCTGAGAGCCTTGTTCCATTACAGCATGGACAGGTTTCCTGCTTCAAAAACTTCTCAACCCGCTTCATTCCCTTCTCATCCTTTACCTTCGAGAGGGCGTTTTCAACGGAATAGACAGCATTATAATAGGTGAAATCCATCTCTGCCGCCGTATTTGTTTTCTCATTGATATACATGATGTGCTTTTTCTCGGCAGGTCCATGAAAAACCATTTCACGCTCTTTATTACTCAGTTCACAGAACGGAACGTCCGTCCGGACACCCATCTCTCTGGCAACATCCTTCATCAATGACCACATGAGTGACTGCCATGACGCAACCGCACCCTCGTCTATGGTGAGTGATTCATCCGGAACAAGCGTTGTTTCATCCACAGTGCGGACAACCCCTGTACCATCACAGTTTTCACAGGCACCAGCACTATTGAAAGCCAGCTCCTCCGCCCCCGGCGCATGAACAATCCCGCCACATATTGAGCATCGGATTTCTCTTTCTGCTGCCACATCAAGTGTCGGCTGAATATAGTGTCCGTTAGGACATCTGTGGCTGGAAAGGCGGGAGAACATCAGGCGAAGGCTGTTCAGCAGCTCCGTAGACGTACCAAAGGTGCTGCGGATTCCCGGTATTCCCGGCCTTTGATGAAGGGCAAGCGCAGCAGGGACATACCGGATATCATCCACCTGAGCTTTTGCAGCCTGTGTCATCCTCCGGCGGGTATAGGTAGAAAGCGACTCCAGATACCGCCTGGACCCCTCCGCATACAGCACACCTAACGCCAAAGAAGATTTGCCGGAACCGGATACTCCTGCAATACCGACAATCTGATGAAGCGGAATATCTACATTTATGTTTTTCAGGTTGTGTACTCTAGCACCACGTATTTGAATCTTTTGGGGTAGATTTATGGATTTATCCGACATAGTTTATTTTTCTCCACTCCTTTCAAATGATGATATATAAGGATAGTATATATGAATCAGTGAACATTTACAAGTACCAAATATCATGGACAAGCGTATCATGGAATCGCCAATGTAACCGCAGCACACCCAGCCCCTTCTCAGCGAGTTCCTTTACGCAGATTTTCGACTTCCTCAAAGCTAAGGCCCGTATCTTCCACAATTTCGTGAATAGGTCGATTTCATTTGAGAAGCTTTTGTGCAATTTCAATGTTCCACTCAGATATACCCTCTTGTCTGCCCTTTTGTTCCTCATAATACAACACCTGGGCTTCATCGTAACGGACCTTTTCACGGAGACGTTTCAGCTCCCAACCCCCCGGCGAAGCTGTGATTGCATGGTATTCGTTGATTGCCTGTTCCATTTCCGACACCTCCATCGCTCTGATTTTTTCAAGATCTTCCTCTGTTTCCGCTTCTTCGCCATTCGCCACGGCCCCAGTTGGGGATTTTTAGCCGGGTTTGCCTTTG
>CAMWSZ010000352.1 GCA_947177005.1 uncultured Clostridia bacterium
CATTGTGACGGAATGTAGACTTTTCTTGATTAAACTCTCCTTATCAACTCGAAAGGAGAGTTTTTCTTATGGAAATACAAATCCAAACCCTAAAAAAGCGTTATGGGCAAAAGGCAGCTCTGGACAACATTTCCCTCACCATCGGAAACGGTATGTTTGGCCTGTTAGGGCGCAACGGTGCGGGGAAAACAACGCTGATGCAGATATTGTCTACCCTGCGGGAGCCGACTTCCGGCAAAGTTACATTCAACAACATTCCGCTGGAGGACACCCGGCAAATCCGACCCCTCATTGGCTATCTTCCGCAGGAGTTTTCCTTATACCCGGATATGTCGGTGGTGGAGATCATGCGCTATCTGGCCGCGCTCTCCGATCTTCCGGCGGAGGTACAGCACCAGCGCATCCCTGACCTGTTGCAGAGGGTAAATCTGTGGGAGGACAGGGGGAGGAAGGTGCGAAAGCTGTCCGGGGGTATGAAGCGGCGGCTGGGCATCGCCCAAGCCCTGCTCCATGACCCGCAGGTATTGATTGCCGACGAGCCTACAGTTGGTCTTGACCCGCAGGAGCGGCTTCGTTTTTATGCCCTACTGAATGAGTTTTCCGGCAATCGAATTGTAATTGTATCCTCGCACATCGTCAGTGACATTGAAACCGTCTGTGAAAAGGTAGCCGTTTTGGATGCCGGGAAACTTCTGTTCAATGGAGCCGTGGAGGATTTAGCGCAGATGGCAGCGGGAAAGGTTTACGAACTGACTGTCCCCAAAAGCAGACAGGCATCCATCCAAAATGAATATTGCGTTCTGTCCAGTCAGGGACATTTGGCAAATGTGAAAATCCGAGTTCTCCATGACAGCGTTCCGGCTACCGGCAATCCTGTGCCCTGTGAGGCAACGGTGGAAGATGGCTACATGGAGATGCTTCGGCAGTTGGAGGTGAAAAAATGATGTTTCTCTTTGGGATGGAGTGCAAAAAAATAGCCAGGAGCATCCTGTACTGGGTGCTTATCCTGGCACTGTTGGCTGTCGGCCTTTTTCAATATGAGCCTGCTGTGCAAAGCGAACTTCACCGTACCAATGACCCCGCTTCGGTTTTCTATATTGCATCAAGCGGCGGTTATGCGGATGAACGGATCGGTGTTCCCGATGAAGCGATGGAACGCGCTATGATGATAGGGGCCACAAACCGGCTGATGGACAATTACCACAATAACCACTACGAGTATTATCCTTTTGGCTATGTCAAAGTGAAAACCATGTCCGCACAAGAACAGGCGACTATTCTGCAATATTTGATGGAGTTGACCGGGCTTAGTGCGCAGGTTATCAATGGGGAAACAGGCGAAACGCACAATGATGACACAGAGGACTTCCCGATTTCCGGCCCCGGCGCGTTTGTTATGGAACCGGGCCAAGGGGGGACATACGAAAACGGGCAGTTTATCATTGAGCCGGACGAATGGCAGTATGTCCCCAACGATGGGACTTCCTCTGAAACGTCGGAACCCCCCAGCGGGAATGTGAAAAATCCGCCTCTCTCTGACAGTGATGAAACTACTCCGGCACCGAGCCAAAATATTGAAAATGAACTGTCTGAAACTACGCCGGAGGAAGGTCAGCCAACGGAAAGCGAGACTGCCCCATCTCAATCTGAAATACCGGAATATTCGGACGGCAATATTGGTGATATTCCGATTTCCGGCCCTGGTGCGTTTGTTTTTGAACCAGGACAGGGAGGGACATACGAAAACGGACAATTTATAATTAACCCGGAAGATTGGCAGTACGTTGAGAATACAACTTCGCGCACTGGAAGATCTGCTGAAAGCAGAAGCGGCTATGCAGTTAAATTATCTGACCGGCAATCTGGTGATAACGAAACTGCTTCTCCCGAAGCACTGTCACATTCTAACAGCAGCTTTGAAATTCAAGTGTCATTTGAACGCTTCAAAGAAATCATGGCGGAAGTCAATAGTTTAATTGGGCGCAATTCCTATTTTAGCTGGACTATGCTGACGCTGTACTATTTCGGGAATGACATGGAGGATGCTCCTATCACGGAACGGCAGCACCGGGAATTTTATGAGGGCGACCAAGTGACTGGCGCATTTGCCCGGTACTACTGTGATAGCATTTCCCTTGTCGTGTTGTTCCTCCCAGCCTTTGTGATCGTAGACCTGATGCTGCGGGATAAGCACCGTAAAATGCAGGGTCTGACTTACCCAAGGTCAATATCAAGTGCAAAGGTGATCTGCACCCGTTGCGCTGCGGCGGTCTGTATGGTAATGCTCCCCATTCTTATCCTGCCAGTAAAATCCCTGTTTGTTCTGATGCAATACTGCGGCAGCATTGGCGTTCAAGCGGATGCGCTGGCTTTTGTGAAATATATCATCGCATGGATTTTACCCACGGTTTTACTGATTATGGCAATCAGTCTATTAGTGACAACTCTGCTGGAAAACTATACGGCAATTCTGCTTACCGGCCTGATTTGGCTGATTGGCAGACCATCCGTAGATAAGCTTGCTGGTGGAAATTATGATCTGTTTGACCTGATTATCCGGCACAACACCTTAAAAGGTTACGGGCGGATGATGGAGAATATTCAAATGCTGGCATTGAACAGAATTTTTATTTCCGTTGCCGCTCTTGTGCTTGTCGGACTGTCTATTCTTGTGTATAGCATGAAGCGGAAAGGAGGGCTGATTTTTGGAGGTCAGAAACCTGCTCACGATCATAGGTTCCAACTTTCGTCTGAACTTTAAGCGGACATTTATTCCGGCAATGCTTATCCTGCTCATTATCCCGCTGATATACGGAACTTCCAACCTCGACAGCGTAAAGTCTGCGGATTGTCTGGAACGGATGGTAGCACTGATTGGACTTCCTCTGTTTGTTCCTCTGCTAAAATCGGAGCAGGACGGTGGCATGGATGGAATTATCACCTTACGGCCCTTTCCATACTGGATAATAGTTGCCCTGCGAATTGGGCTTTCACTGATCGGCACATTAGCACTTATTCTCGTTTTTGAGGGATATATGAGTATTAGCGGATGTTTATTCCCGGCTTATGCCTACACATTCCGAACGCTGGCGGTAACTATGACGCTCGGATTTGCCGGACTTCTGGCAAGCGCAGTATCAAGAAATACCATAGTCGGATTTTTAGTGTCATTTTGTTGGTATTGTGCTTTGCAGATAGAGAACATTGGTGCAATCTTCAAATCTGTTTCAAACGGCGTCAGCGTTTATCAAGTTCTGCTGTTGCTGGGGAGCGGTGCGGCAATCATCTTCTTTAGTGGACACCCCTTTGAGAGAAAATCACGATTATATTGAATAATTCAAACGATTTGCCCAGCGGCAGAAAAGAAAAAAACCGCTGCTGGGCAGACCGATTTCCCATGTCCAAATTTCTATCTTATGCGGCGGTTCAGAAATAGAGCCGCCGTTCTCTTATCCTCAAAAGAAGCAACGCGGTAACGCTGGCAGATACGGCGGCTGACAGGAGGCAGCCGCCATGAAGTACATAGCCGTTCGACACAATCTGACAGTGTTTGCACCATCAAAAAAAGCCCGGCCACCGCCTGGGAAAACTGCGGCCTCGAAGTTATACTATACAATGCAGATATACTAAATTATACAAAGCAGCTCGTCCAATGGGTCTATGACCTGCTGGACGAGTTTTGTCATTTCCCGCCGCCTGCTGATCGGCCCAAAAAATATTTTTCAAAACGGGCCATTTACCGCGCAGATCGGCCTAATCGTTTCGCTCTGTTAGCGGAAAGGGAGAGAACCACCACCATCCCCCGACGAAAGGGGGTGAGAAGATGGGA
>CAMWSZ010000353.1 GCA_947177005.1 uncultured Clostridia bacterium
GTTCTTATCATAGCACATTGACAGTCATTAGTAAAATACCGAAAAAATAACTTTTGATAGTTTTTTTCTATTGACAGCCTGCGTCTTCCGTATGTAGAATAGAGCAGAGCATTTTTGTTTCCGAAGGGAGGCGTCTTCGTGACACTGAATCAGATGATCTATTTTCAGAAAATTGCGCAGCTGGGGAATATGGGCAGAGCCGCCCGGGTATTGAATATTTCCCAGCCCAGTCTGAGCGTTGCCATTTCCAACCTGGAAAAGGAGCTGAACCTTTCCCTGTTTCTGCGGGACGGCCGCAAGCTGATGCTTTCAGCGGAAGGCAGGCAGTTTCTTGCCCATGTGGAGGGCATTCTTGCGGATGTGCAGGAAGCGCAGCTGCACATGCAGTCCCTTTCCGCAAACCGGGACGTTATGATCCGCATCGGATGTATCTCCCCGCTGATGCTGGAGGCGCTGCCCCGGACAGTCCGCGCGTTCCTTTCCAAACCGGGAAACCGCCACATGAAGGTGGATTTCCGTACAGATAATACATCTGCCCTGATCACCAGGCTGCGGGACGGTTATTGTGACTTACTGCTCTGCTCCATGTCAAAGGAGGAAGATCTGGTCCAAACGGAACTTTCCGCCGAGCCCTATGTACTGCTCAGCCCGCCGGGCCGGGAGGTGCCGCAGACCTGGGATGACCTGTTTTCTCAGGACGTCATTGGATTTCAGGAGCAGACCAGGGCGTTTTCCGAAATTCAGGAAATGCTGGGAGAATACGACATTGCGTCCGTCTATACTCACAATGCTCCGGATGAGGCCAGCATTGCGGCTTTGGTTTCCTATGGGTTTGGCTATGGCATCGTGCCCAAAGTACCCCTGCTGAAAAACTACGATCTGCAAATTTCTCCGCTGCCCGCCCCCAACGGCAGTCTGACGCGAAGAATCTATCTTACCCGGCTGGTCAACCGTCCGCCGGTGGGTGCCGCCAAGCGGTTCGTAAAATACCTGCTCACCCACGGGCTGGAGGAATAACCGGACCCAGCCATAAGCAAAAAAACTGTCCACCGAAGGAAAAATTCCTTCGGTGGACAGTGTATTTTTATTCGCTTACCCTTTTTAGTAGTTCGCTTTAACCTCAACCAGCAGGTCATACAGCGCCTTCTGTTCCGGGGTGGCATTACTCAGGAAATTATCCACAACATTCTGGACGGACTCAATAAACGGAGTCTTGTCAACCTCGATGATCTCAACTCCGGCTTCCTTCAGGGTTTCCACACCCTCTTCGGTAGCGGCAGGCCAGATCTCGTTATTCCACTTATCAGAAAACGCCTCGCCAGCGGCCAGAATGGACTCCTGATTCTCGGGAGAGAGCGTCTCAAACCAGGCCTTGCTCACGAAAACAGGATCGGGAATCGTGAACTGCTCCGTGAGGGAATAGTACTTGCACAGTTCCTGCCAACCGTTGGCAGCAATGACAGATGGAGTGTGGTCCAAACCGTCGATGGTACCCTGCTGCAAGCCGGCATAGATATCGCTGGAAGCCAACGGAGTGGCAATGGCGCCCATGGCATTCACGGAGCTGGCCAGAATCGCGTCCTCCATGCAGCGGAGCTTCAGTCCGTTCAGATCCGCGGGGGTATTGATCGTGTGCTTCTGATTGAGGAAACTGCGGCTGCCGATGTCAGTCCAAGCGATGATCATGAAGCCGTTCGCCTCGGCGTCCGCCTCCAGCATTTCCCGCACTGCTGGATCCATAACGGTGTTGACAGCCTGCGCTCCATTCTCCCACAGATAGGGCAGAGAGAATACAGACCACATGGAGTTGAAGCTGGACATGTCAGTGGCGGCGCACTCGGTCATCTCAATGGTACCCATTTGCAGCCCCTCAAAGGTTGCAATCTTGTCTCCAAGCTGGGAGGAGGGATAGAACTGCATCTTCAGGCGGCCGTCCGAATACTCCTCGATCAGATCAGCAAGGGCATGTGCGCCATCCGCCTGGGTACCGGTAGCGGGATAGGTTACGGAATATTTGACAACGATCGCATCGCTGGAACACGCAGACAGCGCGAAAATCATAGCCAGTGCATAGAGAAGACAGATGATTTTTTTCATATATAGACTCCTTTTCATGCAACTCTTAAAATGTTTTGTCTGGCTCATCATATCTTGTATCCAAGAACAGACGGAATAAGAGTGACCAGAGGCGGGACATAAGTAATCAGCAGAAGAACGATGATTTCACCGATCAGATAGGGGATTGTTCCCTTTATCGTTTTCTCCAAAGGCAGCTCGGCGATCTTGCTGGTGATGAACATACAGTAGCCCAGAGGAGGCGTAATGTTGCCGATGGTCAGGTTAAAGGCCATGATCAGGCCGAAGTGAACCAGGCTGATGCCCATAGCCGAGGCGACCGGGGCGAGGATGGGGGCAAGGATGATGACCGCCGCGCCGCCGTCCATGAACATACCCATGACGAGGAGCAGAATGTTGACCAGAAGCAGGAACACATACTTGTTGCTGGTGAGGGAGAGGATCAGGTCGTTGACCAGCACCGGCATTTGCAGGGCAGTCAGGCCATAGCTGAACACCTTTGCACAGGCGATGATGAGCAGAAGCGGAGCGGAGCTGTTGACACCGGCCAGGAAAATATCCCAAAGATCAGTCAGTTTGATGGTGCGGGTGATGAACAAGCCAACCACCAGGCTGTAGACCACCGCGATGGCACCGGCCTCGGTAGGCGTGCAGATACCGCCCATGATGCCGCCCACAACAATAATGGGCATACCCAGGGGAATGATGCCGTCAATAATGATCCGCTTGACTTCGCTGGCAGCCATCTTTTCCGTCTTCCGGGGGAAGTGGCAGACCCTGTCCCGCAGCAGGACGATCAGCATCAGAACGACGCCGCACATGATGCCGGGAACAATACCGCCCATGAACATGGAGCCTACAGAAGCGCCCACGGCAGTAGCGTAGACCACCATGATGATACTGGGAGGAATAATGGGGCCGCAGGTGGAAGCTCCGGCGATGACACCGGCGGCTTCAGCTGCCGGGTAGCCTTCCTTCTTCATCGCGGGGATCAGGATGCCACCCATGCAGGAGGCGCACGCCTGAGCAGAGCCGGTGATGCCGCCGAAGAACATGCTGGATACGATGCCCGCGTGGGCAAGACTGCCGGGGAGACGGCCGATGAGCAGCATGGCGAAATCGATCAGCTTCTCCGTGATCTTGCCGCGGTTCATCAGCTCGCCCGCCAGCATGAAGAAGGGGATCGCCAGCAGGGGCAGACTGCCCATTCCGTTATAGATGGCCTGTGAGACTGCGAGGGTGGCCAGCGGCGTGTTGGTGCTGACAGCCAGGGCGACCAGGCTCAGCACACCGGTGAGCAGCAGGGTGACAAAGATCGGAATGCCAAACAGAATGAATACAAAGGTCAAAGCGATTAGCAGCGCAATAATAGATCCCATAATTTTCTCTCCTTTACTCGTCTTCTTCTGTTGTCAGGTCGTTGAGTACTCTCGACTTTAAGGCTCTGAGATATTCATAGATGCACAGCGCAAACCCAACGGGGATCGACGCATAATAGTACTTTCTGGGAATTCTCAGCACGGTGCTCAGCATTCTTCCGGCGGCTGCATACCGTGCGGAGCTGAACAGCAGGAATACCAGGAAGAAGAGCGTGATCGCCGCGATGACAGCGCGGATCAGGATACGCACGTTTTTGGATTTCGGCTTGCTGGAAAAGGTGGTAAACTCCGTATGGCTCTTGGTGCGGACGGCTCTGGCGCTGCCGAACATTCCCATTGCGACCAGAAGCGCCTGGCGCACCTCGGCCG
>CAMWSZ010000354.1 GCA_947177005.1 uncultured Clostridia bacterium
GCTCATAACGGTGTAGTTGTTATTCCGTTCAACCCGAAATACTGCCATGATCATAGAGCGGATTTTGCTGGAAACAGATAAATTGATAAAACAGAAAAAATTTGGTCTTGTGTTTGAGGAACATTTGCCGGAATGCACTCCGCTCTATGATGTGCCAGTCCATATTGGTTCCAAGGTCGCTCGGAAAACCGGATATGTCAGCGATATCTATACCGTCTTGCGGATTGATAGTAACGAGGCCCTTTGCGACCGCAGAGAAACTCATGAGCAAGAAACATTCTGCCTTGACGAGATCGTGGCTGTTGCAGAATTTGGGGAACCTATTTATCCAACTCTTACGCCGATTGATACAGTTGAGAATGCGCCAGACAGCGATCTATGGCACACGCTGATTGAGGCGGACAATTACCACGCGCTCCAGCTTCTTGAGTATCTCTATACGGGAAAGGTCGATTGCATCTACATTGATCCGCCATATAATACCGGTGCTAAAGACTGGAAATACAATAACGACTATGTAGATGCAAGTGATGCTTACCGTCATAGTAAATGGCTCTCTATGATGGAGAAACGATTAAGATTGGCTAAGAAACTTTTAAATCCAGCTGATTCTGTTTTGATTGTCACAATTGATGAAAAAGAGTATTTGCATTTGGGATGTTTGCTGGAAGAAATGTTTTCAGGGGAAAAGATTCAGATGGTGGAACGGCGATGGACGTACCTATACCATCTGGCAAACGCTGGCGAATACAGTAAGGGCCAAAAGTGATCGCCTGTATTTTATCATTGACGAGGCGCACCGTGGGATGCAAGGCAGAGAAGCGGGCAAGGCAACGACTATAATGCAGAAATTCTTGAAGGGCAGTGAGGAGGATAGGATTCCTCCAATGCCGCTTGTAATCGGAATGTCTGCCACTACGCAACGCTTTAATGCGTTAGTTGAGGGAACCTCCTCCACAATTCACAAATCTGTTGTTACAGCAGACGAGGTTCGTGCTTCTGGGCTTTTAAAAGACAGGATTATTATCACCTATCCGGAAGAGAACTCTGTAAGCAATGATATGGCCATTCTTCAAGCGGCCGCTGATAACTGGAAAGAAAAATGGATACACTGGCATCAATATTGTTATGAGCAGCACTATGCGTATGTCAACCCCATTCTGGTTATACAGGTGTTAAATGGAAGCGGCAACAAACTGTCGGATACCGATTTGGACGATTGCCTGCAAAAAATTGAAGAGCGCACTGGCTTTAAATTTGAATCTGGACAAGTAGTCCATACATTTGGACAGACCACATCATCAATTCCAGTAAATGGACTTGAAGTGCGTTATGAAGAGCCGTCACGCATTACAGAAAACAAAAACATCCGTATTGTGTTTTTCAAAGAAAATTTGTCAACTGGATGGGATTGCCCACGGGCAGAAACAATGATGTCATTCAAACGTGCCAGCGATACCACATATATCGCCCAATTGCTTGGACGCATGGTAAGGACGCCCTTGCAGATGCACGTTCAAGTCGATGATGTACTAAACGATGTGCATCTGTATTTACCGTACTTCAATTCGGATACTGTAAAAGATGTTGTAGATGCCTTGCAAAGTGCTGAGGGCGGTGATATACCGACTGATATCTATGGGGAATCTTTAACAGGTAAAAAATTTGATACACTAACGATAAAACCCAAAAAGAAAAGAAGTATTCAATCGGTTCCGGGTCAAATGGCACTGGATATATTTGGTGGTCAGCCGGATGCCCATTCAGCACAAGGCCATTCTTTCCAATTAACTGATACTGCGGTTGAAAATAATCCAGCAGAATTTTCAACTGGGGGTTCTGCGAGTACGATACCTGTAGAGGAAAATCAGGGAGCAATGTCTGGAAATGTTTCGGTAGAGCCAGAAAATATAGCTGACCCTACAAATGCTGCCACACAGAATCTGCAAAATGAAGTAGCATCTTCAGCGGTACATGAAGAAGATCCAGAAGAACAAACTGTTGAGGATTTATTTGACCGTGAAGAGGTTATGAAATTTATCAATGATGCTGGCCTCCTCTCTTATAATATTAGAGCAGTCCGTATCAGCAACTACCTGAACTCCCTGTTTAAGATGGCGCATCTCCTTACGATGTCCGGCTTGCATCAGCAGGCAATTCGTGAAATTCAATCGGAGATTGTTCAGATGATACATGAATATGTAGAAGGCTTGAAAGATAACGGCACATACGATGACTTTGTGCTTCAAGTGAAGCAGTTCAAGTTAGCGACACAAATCTTTGATGCATTTGGCGAATCGGTTGACAATTATTCGGTTCATGACTTGTTTACAACAACGGACACAGATATAGACAGGCAATTTCGTATTGCCGATATGAAACTTGGCAATGAAGGAATTGGGATGGTCTATGGAAACAAATTTATGGAAGAGACAAACCCGTATGCCTTCAAGGTAGATGTGATCTTGTTTGTAGCAGATGATGAATGTATGAATAGATTGCACAGCTATGCTGAAACACGTTTTCATGGGCTGAATGATAAATACCGCAGATATATCGCAACCATTGATTCAGAACAAATACGAAGGCAGTATGACAACATCGTATCTGATGGAGACATCGTGAGTAAGCATAATTTTCGTTTGCCAGAAACTATTCAGATTCCGCATGAGAGCGGTGGTGAAGAATTTAGAAATCATCTCTTTGTGAACGGAGCCACAGATGTTGCTTTCATGAAACTGAATACATGGGAGTCTGGTGTTATTAGAGAGGAAGAAAAGCAGAGCGATTTCGTATGCTGGATTCGCAATCCATCCAGAGGCTCATGGGCATTGTGTATCCCATATGAGATTGATGGGGAAGTAAAACCAACTTATCCTGATTTTATTGTGGTCAGAAGAGACGAAGTTCTGGGGTATGTGATTGATATTCTGGAACCGCATAATCCTGACTTCAAAGACAATCTCGGAAAGGCCAAAGGTTTTGCTGAATACGCAAGACAAAATCCAGGTGTTGGAAGGATTCAACTGATTCGTATGAGCAAGGATGCGATAGGGAAATGTCGTTTTAAGCGTTTAGATATGTCAAAGAGCGCAGTTCGAGATAAAGTATCACACGCAATGAGTAATGATGAATTAGACCATATTTTTGATGCTGACGGATTTTTTATGTAGCATATAGCATTTTAAGTAAAAATCTGGGAATTGTTTCTATCCAGAAGATTTGTGATGGTCTGGAGATCAGCGTTCGTGAATTTTTCGATGATCCTCTGTTTGAAAATCTTGAGCCGGAGATAAAATAGCAAGCCAGAAGCGTCATCGCTCCTGGCTGCGCTCTTTTTCAAGACTTTGCCTATGCTCTTTTTGCTGCGACCGCTGTAGTTTCTGGCGAATAGACATCGACTCTGCCACTTCCCCCGACAGATCCGTAACATCTTTCCGACTCTGGGTCAGCAAGCGGGAATCAAATTTCTTTCGATAAGTAGCCTGGAGACGCTGAGCCGTCTCGCATTCTTTGCTGGGACGAATTGCCTGACGGGTAGCTTCCAGTTCTTTGGGGTCCATATCTGCCACCTGCTGCTGTAACGCAGTGTACTGCGCCAATACCGCGTCCAGTTCAGCAGCATATTTGTCCTCCTGCTGGTTCAGCTTTTCCAGAGAAGATTCCATAGACGCAACATGCTGTTTAACCACAGTCATATCATGATCGTTTGCGCAGTTAAGCTGATTGAGCAGCAGGGCCTTCTCACTTTTCGATTCCTCAATATCTTCTGTCAGACAGGCGATTTTCTGTGCCAACTCTCGATGCCGGAACACCTGGAG